>NZ_VYKE01000143.1:0-13012 GCF_032424515.1 Pseudomonas sp. JV245A | reverse complement strand
GGCCAGCCCCCAGCGCCAGCAGCAGCGAAGCGGCCAGCGCCGGCCAGAAGCGCCGTGGCCGGCGCACCATGACGGGCGGCGCCTGGTGCTGCCGCGCGGTCTCGGTCTGCCCCAGGTCACCCCACAGTTGCTGGGCCTCGGCGGCCGCTGCGGCATGGGCCGGGCTGCGCTGGCGCCATTGCTGGAAGGCCATGCGCTGGGCCGGCGTGGCGTTGCCGGAGTGCAGCAGCACCAGCCAGTCGATGGCGGCGTCTTCGAGGCTTTCGGGGTGGTCGGTCATGGCATCGGCGGCAGGCAAGAAGGAATCATTCATGGTGGACTTTCAGCCAGTCGCGGCAATGGCGCAGGGCCTGGCCGATGTATTTTGCCACCATGCTTTCGGAAACGCCCAGGCGCAATGCGATCTGTGCCTGGGTCAGGCCTTCCAGGCGATTGAGCAGCAAGGCCTGGCGGGCGTTGTCCGAGAGTTGCGCCAGGGCCTCGTCGAGCACCGCCAGGCGCTCCTTGGCCAGCAGCACGGCTTCCGGTGCCGGGGCCGGGTCCACCGCTTCGGCGTGCTCCTGGCCGTCGGCGAGGTTGGCCGCCAGGCGCTGCTCGCGGCGCAGGGTGTCGATGGCCAGGTTGCCGGCCACACGGAAAATGAAACCGCGGTCGTTGTGCACCTCCACCGTCTGCGGATCGACCTTGAGCAACTTGAGGTAGGTCTCCTGGGCCACATCCGCCGCCCGTTGGCGATCGCTCATGCGCCGGGTGAGAAACTTCAGCAGGTCGTCGTAATGCTCTTGAAAGCTGCGCAGCAGGCTGGGGGTCGGCAGCATCGGGGGGCGGTCCGCAGATCGGGGAGGCGGATTATTCCATAAAGGCAAATGAGAAACAGTATCTTTCGTATCCTTTCCAACTTGGCTTTTTCCGCCTGTTTGCCCTTCTGGCTGCGGCGCCTTTCTGGCATCCTGCGCCTCCTTTTTTCTGACCGGGTGCGCACGTCTTGTCCATGACATGGCGTTGCGGCCCAAGTCCCGTCCACTTTCCGACGTGTGCCCCCGTAGTTTTCACACGTCACTGGCAGGCCTTTTCCCATGACCGCACCCGACCGCTCCCCTCCCCGCTACAAGTCAGACCTGATCTACGGCCTCAACGACCGTCCGCATTTCAGCGCGGCGATCTTCGCCGCCCTGCAGCATGTGCTGGCCAGTTTCGTCGGCATCATCAGCCCGACCCTGATCTTCGGCGGGGTCCTGGGGCTGGAAAGCGAGCTGCCGTACCTGATCAGCATGGCGCTGTTCGTCTCTGGTCTGGGCACCTTCGTCCAGGCCCGGCGCCTGGGGCCCATCGGTTCCGGCCTGCTGTGCGTGCAAGGCACCAGCTTTTCCTTTATCAGCGTGCTGCTCAGTGCCGGCTTCATGGTCAAGGGCCGGGGCGGCGACACCAACGAAATCCTCTCCACCATCTTCGGCATCTGCTTTGTCGCAGCCTTTATCGAGATGTTCCTCAGCCAGTTCATCGGCAAGTTGCGCAAGCTGATCACCCCGGTGGTGACCGGCACCATCATCACCCTGATGGGCCTGTCGCTGATCAAGGTGGCGGTCACCGACATGGCCGGCGGCTACGGTGCCAGTGACCTGGGCGCGGCGAGCAACCTGGGGCTGGCGGCGCTGGTGCTGCTGACCATCGTGGTGCTCAACCGCTTCAACCACCCGATGCTGCGCCTGGGCTCCATCGTCATCGGCCTGACCCTGGGTTTCGTGGTGGCCTGGATGCTCGGCCGGGTGGACATGGCGGCCATGCCCGAGGTGCCCCTGGTGAGCGTGCCGGTGCCGTTCAAGTACGGCTTCTCCTTCGACCTGATCGCCTTCATTCCCCTGGCGGTGATCTTCCTGATTTCCCCCCTGGAAGCAGCCGGCGACCTGACGGCCAACTCGATGATTTCCCAGCAGCCGGTCAAGGGCCCGCTGTACATCAAGCGCATCAAGTCCGGGCTGCTGGCGGACGGTTTCAACTCGGCGGTGGCAGCGGTGTTCAACAGCCTGCCGATGGTCACCTTTGCCCAGAACAACGGGGTCATCCAGCTGACCGGCGTGGCCAGCCGATACGTGGCCTACTTCATTGCCGGGCTGCTGGTGCTGCTGGGCCTGTTCCCGGTGATCGGCGCGGTGCTGCAACTGATGCCCAAGCCGGTACTGGGCGGCGCCACCCTGATCATGTTCGGCACCGTGGCCGTGGCCGGGATCAAGATCCTCGCCGAGGCCGGGCTGCACCGGCGCAACGTGCTGATCGTGGCCATCTCCCTGGGCATGGGCCTGGGCGTGGCGGCGGTGCCGGAAGTGCTGCGCGAGCTGCCCAAGGCGCTGCACAACATCTTCGAGTCGCCGATTACCGTGGGCGCCTTCTGCGCGATCTTCCTGAACATCTTCCTGCCGGAGGAATTCCTTGAGCTGGAAGAAGACGAGTTCGATCCGGAAGCGGCGACCCTCAAGGTCATGCAAGACCCGGACATGAGCGGCAAAGCGAACTCCTGAGGCTCGCAGGCGTCTATGCTGCGAGCGCTGGTGATGGGCCCTCGGCCGTGGAAGGCTGGCCGGGGGTTTGCCAGGCAAGGCCCTGCGGGCCTTGTCGTAGCCTCGCAGGCTCGGCAGCGGCTACAAGGTGCTGGCCAGCCATTCATTTCCATTGCCGACAGGTATTCCATGCGTAGATTGATCGCCTTGACCCTGGTACTGCTCAGCCTGAGCGCTTGTGCGCTGTTGCCCAATCGCGATCCACTGGCGATCAATGTGGTGGGCATCGAGCCACTGCCGAGCCAGGATCTGGAAATGCGTTTCGCGGTGAAACTGCGTCTGCAGAACCCCAACGAAAGCCCCATCGACTACAACGGCGTGGCCCTGGACCTGGAAGTCAACGGCCGCCCCCTGGCCTCCGGGGTCAGCGACCAGCAGGGGCATATCGGCCGCTACTCGGAAGACATCCTGGTGATCCCGGTCAGCGTCTCGGCCTTCTCGGTGCTGCGCCAGACCCTGGGCCTGAGCCAGACCCAAAGCCTGGACAACCTGCCCTACGTGCTGCGCGGCAAGCTTGCCGGCGGGCTGTTCGGCACCCAGCGCTTCATCGATCGCGGGCAGCTCAGCCTGAGCAACCCCGGCGCCTGGTAACTAGAACACCGACCAGCCGATACGCTGGCTGAGCAGTTCCAGGGCCGCCATGCCCACCAGCGAGTTGCCGGCGCTGTTGAGCTCCGGCGACCAGACGCAGACCGTGAACTGCCCCGGCACCACCGCCACAATTCCCCCGCCCACCCCACTCTTGCCCGGCAGGCCGACCCGATAGGCGAAGTTGCCGGCCTCGTCGTACAGGCCGCTGGTGGCCATGATCGAGTTGACCTGCTGGGTCTGGCGCCGGGTGAGAATCTGCTCCCCGCTGTGCTTGCAGAAGCCGTCGTTGGCCAGGAAACAGAAGGCCCGGGCCAGATCCACGCAGCTCATGCGCAAGGCGCAGTGGCTGAAGTAACTGCGCAGCACCGCCTCCACATCATTGTGAAAGTTGCCGAAGGACTGCATCAGGTAGGCCATGGCCGCGTTGCGGGCGCGGTGCTGGTACTCCGACTCGGCCACCCGACCGTCCACCATCACCTGCAGGTTGCCCGACAGGCGCCGGACAAAGTCGCGCATGGACAAGGCCGGCGCGGCAAAGCGCGACTGGTTGATGTCGCAGATCACCAGGGCCCCGGCATTGATGAAGGGGTTGCGCGGCCGGCCACGCTCGAATTCCAGTTGCACCAGGGAATTGAACGGCTGCCCCGAGGGCTCGTGGCCCAGGCGCTCCCAGATCGCCTCGCCGGAATGACCGATGGCCTGCACCAGGCTGAAGACCTTGGAAATGCTCTGCACCGAGAACGGCGTATCGGCGTCACCGGCGCTGAACACCTGGCCGTCGTTGCCATACACGGCAATGCCCAACTGATTGGCCGGCACATCCGCCAGGGCCGGAATGTAATTGGCCACCTGGCCTTGGCCGATCAGGGGGCGGACTTCATCGAGAATCTGGTTCAACAGGTCTTGCATGTTCTGGCTCATTACCGATACGACTGCGGGGCTATGGCAGCTAGACGCACGCCAGGGCCGGCGCAGCACAGTCCACCGGCAAATGCCCCACAACCCAAGCCCCTGCAGGAGCTGGCTTGCCAGCGAAGGCGGTGCAAGGGTTTCTGAAGATGTCACCCAAGCCGTGGCGAATTCTCCAGCAGGGTCCGGGTGTAGATGTGCTCGGGTCGGTCCAGCACGGCGTCCACTGCGCCCTGCTCCACCACCCGTCCCTGCTTGAGCACCAGCACCCGGTCGGCAATGGCCCGTACCACGCCCAGGTCATGGGTGACGAACAGCAGGGTCAGGCCTTCGTCTTGCAACTGGCGCAGGAGCGCGAGGATCGAGGCCTGTACCGAGACGTCCAGGGCCGAGGTGACTTCATCGCAGATCAGCAGTTTGGGTTCGCACACCAGGGCCCGGGCAATCGCCACCCGCTGTCGTTCGCCCCCGGACAGGCTGTGGGGATAGTGGTCCGCCAGGGCCGGCGACAGCGACACCCGTTGCAGCACCGCATGGACCCGCGCCCTGGCCTCGGCCCCCCGGATGCCGAAAAAGTGCTCCAGGGGTGCGCTCAGGGTCTGGTACAGGGTGTGCCGCGGGTTCAGCGCCCGATAGGGGTTCTGGAAAATGTACTGGATCTGGTGCCGCAGCCCTTTGCTCCGCTGCCGGGCCGACAGGCTCAGAGGCTGGCCGGCATACCGCACCCGGCCTTCGGCGTGCTCGCCAAGCCCGGCCAGGGCCCGGGCCAGGCTGGTCTTGCCGGAGCCGGACTCGCCCACCAGCGCCAGGCACTCCCCCGCCACCACTTGCAGGCTGACGTCGAACAGCACCTGGCGGTCATAGGCCAGGTTCAGGCCCTGGACCTCCAGCAGCGGCCGTCGTTCGCTGCCGGACACAGCCGCTTGCACCGCCACCACGGGCGCCGGCATGGGCAACGCCTGCCGATAAGGGTCGATACAGGCCACCTGGACATCAGTTGCAAGCCCTTGCAGCAACGGCTCGCCCGCTGTGCATTGGGCACGCTGGCGCGGGCACCGGGGCGCGAAGGCACACCCCGCCGGCCGCTGCCCCGGCGCCGGGGCCTGCCCAGGTATCGCCAGCAGGGGCCGGCGCTGGCCGACATCGGGAATCGCCGCCAGCAGGCCCCGGGTATAGGGGTGGGCCGGCTGGCGAAACAGCGCCTCGCGGGAGGCGCTTTCGACGATCCGCCCGGCGTACATCACCAGCACCCGGTCCACCAGGTCCTTGATCACGGCCAGGTCGTGGGACACATAGATCGCCGCCACACCCAGGCTTTTGCACAGGTGGCGCAAGGTGCCGAGGATGTGCGCCTGGGTGGTCACATCCAGGGCCGTGGTGGGCTCATCGAGCACGATCAGCCGGGGCCGCAGGACAAAGGCCAGGGCCAGCATCACCCGCTGCTGCTGGCCGCCGGACAGCTGATGGGGAAAGCGCCGCAGGAACTCGCGATCCGCCGGCAAGCCCACATCCTTGAGGGTGTCGCGGATCCGCTGCTGCCGCCCGTGGCGGTCCAGGTGCGATGGATGCACCGCCAGGGTTTCCTCCAGCAGGTCGGCAATGCGCAGCGCCGGGTTCAGGGCGGTGGCCGGGTCCTGGGCCACATAGCCGATCAGGCCGCCCCGGGCCCGGCGCAGGTTCTGCGCCGAGAGGTCCAGCAACGACTGCCCGGCCACCTCGACCCGCCCTTCGACAATCCGCGCGCCCCGCCGGGCATGGGCCAGCAGGGCCGTGGCCAGGGTGGTCTTGCCCGAGCCCGACTCCCCCACCAGGCCAAGAATTTCCCCCGCGGCCAGGCTGAAGCCGACTCCGGACAACACCTCCACGCCACCCGCCAGCTCCACCCGCAATCCCTCAACCTGCAGCACCCGGGCCTCTCGGGTCACTTCCACCACGGCGTTCATGGGCCTTTCTCCCCGATCCGCGCCTGACTGCGGCCGATGCCCTCGGCGAGGATGTTGGTGCCGTAGGCGAACACCCCGATCAGCAGCGCCGGGGCCAGCACCGCCCAGGGCTGGACCAGCAGCCCGGCCTGGTTCTCGTTGATCATCAGCCCCCAGTCGGCGGCCGGCGGCGCCACCCCATAGCCGAGGAAGCTCAGCCCCGACAGCATGCCCACGCCCCAGGTCAGCATGTTGCCGAAGTGCACCAGCAGCGGCGTGAGGATGTTCGGCAGGATTTCCCCAGAGAGGATCCGCCAGCGCGAATAGCCCATCATCTGCGCGGCCTCGACGAACTCCTGCCCCGCCACCGCCACCGCGCTGCCCCGGGCCAGGCGCACCACCCCGGGGGTGAAGGCGATGGCCACGGTGAGCACGATCAACCAGGGCGCGCGCCCCAGCATCGAAACGATCAGCAGCACCAGGATCAGGTCGGGAAAGGCCAGGGAAACATCCGCCAGCCAACTGATCAACGTGTCCAGCCGGCGCCGCGAAAGGCCGGCCAGCAACCCCAGGGCGCTGCCCACCAGCAGGGCGATGGAGGCCGCCGCGAGGGACATCCACAACACCGACAGGCCCCCGCTGAGCAACCGCGAAAGCACGTCGTGGCCAAGAAAGTCATGGCCGAGCCAGGCGCCGGCAGCGGGCGCGCCGTATACCGGGCCCAGCATGTCGGTGCTGCCATGGGGCGCCAGCCAGGGCCCGAACAGCGCCAGCAGGACCACCAGCAAGGTGATGAATGCGCCCTTGCGGGTTTGCGGTTCGCCCAGCCACAGGCGCCAGCGGGAAATGCGTAAGTCGTTCATGGATAGGTTCTCATGCCGCAGGTTCAGGGAGCCTTGGGCGCCGAGCGGCGCCACCAGGGCTGGAGGCCTCGTCGGTTGCGGCGGATCAGGCCGGCCCGCCGCGCCGTACGCAACTTGGGGGTCAGCAGCACCGTGGCCAGGTCTGCCAACAGGTTGATCAGCACCACCCCCAGGGTGATCACCAGCACGATGGCCTGGATCATCGGCAGATCGCGCATCTGGATCGCCGAGTTGAGGGCGGTGCCGATCCCCGGATAGCTGAACACCACTTCCGCCAGCAGGGCCCCGCCGATCAGGGTGCGCAGGGTCAGGGCCAGCCCCTGCACCGCCGGCACCAGGGCATTGGCCAGGGTGTGGCGCCAGACGATGCGCCACTCAGGGATGCCCCGCAGCCTCGCGGCGATCACATAGTCCGATTCCAGGGCCTCGATCATTGCCGCGCGCACCATGCGCGTCAGGTAGGGCAAGGCCGACAGGCTCAAGGCCAGCACCGGCAGTACCAGGAATTGCAGCTGGCGCCACAGTGCCAACTGGGGGTCGAGGATCGACACCGCCGGCAGCAGGTCCATGTGGGGCATGGAAAACAGCAGCACCAGGCCAATGGCCAGAAGAAAACCCGGGGTAGCCTTGAGGAAGATCAGCAACGACAGGCTCCAGCGGTCCAGGCGGCTGTCACGACGCAGGGCCAGGGTCACCCCCAGCAGCAGCGCCGCGGGCACCACCAGCGCGATGACCCCGGCCAGCAACGCCAGGGTGTAGCCCAGGCGCGCGAAGAGGACGTCGGCCACAGGCGCGCTGGAATCCAGGGACTGCCCCAGATCGCCTTCCAGGGTCTGGCCCAGCCAGTGCAGGTACTGCTCCAGCAGGGGCCGGTCCAGCCCCAGTTGCCGTTGCAGGGTGAGGATGCTTTCCAGGGGCGCATCGGGGCCAAGGATCACCCGCGCCGGGTCCGAGGGCAGCGCCTGGGTGGCGATGAACACCACCAGGCTGATGACCCAGGCCGTGAGCAGGCCGTAGCCCAGGCGGCCGACGAACCAGGACAGCCAGGCCGGGGTACGGGGCGTGTTGCGGCAGGTGTCAGGCATGGTTCAACCACATTTCGTCAAAGCGCCAGGAGGCGAAGGTCGTCTGTTCCGGCACCAGCCCGCCAACCCGCACCGAGGCCGCGTCCAGCACATCGTTGAAGCCCCAGATCAGCAGCCCGCCGCGCTGGTGCTGGATGGCCTGGGCTTCGTGCACCCATTGCCGGCGCAGTTGCAGATCGGGCTGGGCCAGGGCCTGCTGGTACAGCTGGGTGAATCGCGGGTCGTGAAAGTTGCTGCGGTTGTAGATGGCCTGGGGGGCGTCGTTGTGCAGCGCCGAGGCAAGAAAGCCCCGGGCCGGCGTGGCCCCGGGCGACAGCAGCCACTGTTCGCGCTGGGGGCCGTTGAACACCGAAGCGTCAACCTGGGTCACCTTGACCTCGACCCCGGCCCTCTTCGCCTGCTGGGCGAACACCAGCGCCGCGTTCACCCCCGGGCCCGGGGTGGTGGTCAGCTCCACCCGCAGGTCGCTCTGCCCGGCCTGACGCAACAGCGCACGGGCCTGTTCCAGGTCATGGGGCCGCTGGGCAATGCCGTGGTTGTAGGTGGGGTCGTGGGGCGAATACAGGTCATTGGCGACTCGGCCGAAACCATTGAGCCCACGGTCCACCAGCTCCTGGCGGTCGGCCAGCAGGCGGAATGCCTGGCGCACCCGCACATCCTGGAACGGCGCCTTGGCCAGATTGAGGTTGAAGCCGGTGAAAGAAGTACTCGGCGAGGCGTAGAAGCGCAGCCGCGGATCGGCCTTGAGCAGCGCGCTGTGCTCGGCCTGTACGCCGCTGGCCACGTCGATCTGCCCGGCCCGCAGCGCCGCCGCCCGCGACACCTGGTCCTTGAACTCGATGATTTCCAGTTCGTCGGCGTAGGGCTGGCCGGGCTTGTAGTAGTTCTCGAAACGGCTGTACAGCGAGCGCTGGCCGGGAATGAAGCGCTTGAGCCGGTAGGGGCCGGCGCCCACCGGGTTGGTCTGCGGGTGGTAGTCGGTGGGCACTATGGCACCGAAGCTGATCAGGGTTTCGTCCAGGGGAAAGAAGCTCTGGCCCTGCTTGAAGCGGATTTCGATGGTGCGCTGATCGAGCTTGCGCAGGGCCTGGCGATCGATGGCCCCCACCAGCCCGGCAAAGGGCGAAGCCAGTTGCGGGTCGGTCAGGCGCAGGATGGAAAACAGCATGTCGTCGGCGCCGATGCTCTTGCCGTGGTGGAACTCCAGCCCCGGCTTGATGCGAATGGTCCAGACGCTGGCGTCGGCATTGGGCTCGGCGAACTCCGCCAGGGCCAGCCGGGTACTGACGTCCGGGTTCCATTCCCAGAACTTGCTGTACAGCGCCCAGCCGCGAATGATCCCGCCGCCCACCGGTTTGTGGGCGTCGAGATTGCCGGACTGGTCGCCATCGATGATCCCCACCCGCAGGCGCCCGCCGCGCACCGGGGTGCCGGGCAGCAGCGGCGCGGCACCGGGCGCCGCACCGTTGTCACAGCCGCTGAGCAGGCTGCTGCCCAGCAACAGGCCGCCACCGGCGGCCAGGGAATGGCCGAGGAATACCCGGCGGGAAAATGCCTCGCTCATGGCTCGCTCCTCAGGCCTGCTCGGTGGCCTTGGCCGGTTGCCTGGCCACAAGCGTGGCGCCCAGGCGCGGCACCTCGAAACCGTGGTCCAGGTCCAGCAGCGGGAACAGCAGGTCGGCCACCCGGTGGGCCTCGTCGATCAGCGGAAAGCCCGAAAGGATGAAGGCCGAAGTGCCCTGCTCTTCGTATTCACGAATGCGCTCGGCCACTTGCCGCGCGCTGCCCACCAGGTAGGTGCCGGCGGCGGGCCCGAGAATGTTGAAGCCGAACAGGCTCGGGCCGAGCCAGACATTGGGGTAGATCTCCAGGTCCCGGGCCTTGGGCAGGCGGCCGGCGCGGATCGCCTCGACATTGCGCTGGATCTGCGGGTCGTCGCTGTGGAAGCTGTCCAGGGTTTCCCCCGGCGGCAACTGGCGTTCGATGGAAGCCCGGGCGGTCTGCAGCGAGGTGCGCTGCAGCAGTTTCTCGGCGTGGGCCCAGGCCTCCTCCTCGGTTTCCCGGACGATGATCTGCAGGCGCGTACCGAAGCTCAGCTCACGGCCGATCTTCGCCGCCTCGGCGGCCACCTTGCGGAATTTCTCGCCGAGTTTCGGCGGCGTGTCGGCAAAGCTCAGGTACACATCCAGCAACTGCACCGAATGGGCCACTCCCGGGCCGGAGGTGCCGGCGCCCCACAGCGGGATGCCGGGGCGTTGCTTCGGCGCGTGCCAGCCGCCCAGGGGATGGCCGGCCGCGGCCGGCGAGCGCGGCGCCAGCTTGACGTAGCGGCCGTCGTAGCCGTCGGTGTCCCCGGCATAGAAGCCCTGGAACGCCCGCCAGTACTCCAGGCTGAAGTCATAGCGCTCATCGTGGGGATAGTGCACCCCCAGGGTGGCCAGCCCGGCGTCACTGCCGTTGACCACGTTGAACAGCAGGCGGCCGTTGGAGAACTGATCGAAGGTCAGCGCCCATTTGGCCAGCACCGCCGGCGACAACTCCCCCGGGTGCTGTGCCACCAAAAAGCGCAAGCGCTGGGTGGCATCGATCAGCGCCGCCGAGACCGCCAGGCTTTCATTGGGGCTCGAACCCAGCAGCGAACCGTAGTAGCCCAGGCGATCGCTGGCCACCGCCAGTTGCTTGAGGTGCTGGAAATCGGTGTTCCAGCGCCCTTCCGGCTCCCAGGGATAGGGGCCGTCGGGGGTGGTGAGGTACCAGAGAATCTTGACTGCCATGTAGCTGTTCCTTGAATGATTGAAGCCTGTGCAGCCATCGCTGCCCCGCCCACCGCCCACCCCCACCGCGTAGGAGCCGGCTTGCTGGCGAAGAGGCCCTCAAGCCTTGTATCGCCCTTGCGGGCGCTTTCGCTGGCAAGCCAGCTCCTACAACAGCTCCGATAGCCGCAGCCAGGGGGCGGCAGGTCAGCTGCGGCGGTCGATGGCGGGCACCAGGCCCAGTTCCGTGGCGCGCTCGTACAGGCCGCTCATCTTCCATTGCTGGGTCAGTACGCCTGGGCCATAAGGGCGGGAGCCACCCAGGGCGTCGGCCAGCAGTTGCAGTTGCGCGCCCTCTTCCAGCAACAGGATGAATTCCGCCGTGGCCCGCAGGCCCTGCTTGCCCCATACCGTGGAGCCGCCGTTGGCTTCGAGAATCGCCAGGTTGAAGGGGTTCTGGGCAATGCTGTCGAGGATGAAGTCCACCTCGGGCTGGCGCCGGTCGATGTACACCGGCAGCTCCCGGGCCAGCTGGTAGCGCTGCACCGGCACATAGTGGAACGGCAGCGTGCGGTGGGTCTGGGCCCAGGCGCCCAGGTACGGCGAGTGCACATGGGACACGGTGGTGATGTCGGCATGCTGCTGGAACAGCTTGGTATAGCGTCCCAGGCCGCCCTTGCCCTGGCCGAGGATGACCTTGCCGGCAAAGTCGGTGACCGTGGCCTGCAACGGTTTGCGGTAGTTCCACGGGCCGCCGTAGTTCACCGAGACCAGCAGTTCCTGGCCCGGTACCCGCTCGATGAAGCCCACGGTGCCGTTGGCGGTGATGGTCTGGGTTTCGCGGAACACGGTGAACGCCTGTTCGGCCTCCAGCAGCACCTGATCGATGAAGGCCTGCAGTTCCTGGGTAATGGGTTGTTCGTTGATCAATACGGTCATGGCAATTCTCCGGGTTCAGGCGCGGCGCTGGGCCAGCAGTTCATGGGCGGCGTGCAAGGGACGTGGGTCGACCCAGTCGGCAATGGCGAAATCCCGTTCCAGGAAGCCATGGCGATAGAGGAAGTTTTTCTGGATATCGAGGAACTCCAGGCGCTGCGGCGACAGGTCGGGCGCCAGGGTGGTGTGGAAATCGCCGCGGTAGGCCTCATTCACCCCGGCACTGCCGGCCCGGGTTTCCTCTTCCAGGATGGCGTTCAGGGCCGGCCGGTTGTGGGCCGCCCAGTCGGCGGCGCGCAGGGTCTGGGCGAGAAAGCGCACCACCAGGTCGAAGTGATTGTCCAAGAGGCTCTGGTGCACGGTGATCGGCCGTGGCGTGCCGTTGTTGATGCGGTAGCGCGGCTCGGCGATCAGGTCCAGGTCGATGCCCACCACCAGCCCCAGGCGCCGCGCGGCATCGGCGGCGGCAGCCCCCTTGACGTAGACCGCGTCCACCTCGCCGCGCACCAGGTAGTCCAGGCCGGACCACAGGCGCTGCAAACCTTCCTGGGGCGTCGCCGCACGCTCCTGGTCCTGCAGCGCCACTTCCACCAGCTCGACATCGTCGAAACCCAGGCCCGCCAGGCTCAGGGCGCCTTTGTAGCCGTGCAGGCTCATGGCCCGGGCGATGCTGCCCGGGCGGTTTTCGCCCCAGGCCGGCAGCGCCAGGCGCTTGCCCTTGAGGTGCTCGGGGCGGCTGATGCCGGAATCCGGGCGCACCAGCAAGGTTTGCCATTCCTCGATCCAGGTCAGGCCGATCAGCCGGCTGGGGGAACCGGCGGCGCGGGCAGCCAGGGCCGGCACGTTGCCGCCCTCGCGAAACAGCCCGGGCAATTGGTGATCGTAATGGTGATGGCCCAGTTGCCGGGCTTCCTGCAGGGTCGCGACCGGCAGGCCGTCGGCGGCAAACTCCTCGTTGAGCCAGCCCAGCTTGTAGGCGATCCCGGAAGCCGTGGGCACCGGGCAGCGGGTGAACCAGATCTGCTCCAGTTCAGGCTGGGCAGCGGACGTGGGCAATGTGGCGGCAAGCGTCATGAACGAGTTCCTGTGCAATGGCTGTTGCCAGGGCTATTGCAGCGCCCGTGCCAACCGGGCAAAGCCCCGGATTACGGGGTCTGGGCCGCTGCCCGCGAAACCGGCACCTCGCCGACTGCTGCCCGACCAGCAGCATTGCGCGGCGACTGCTGCTGTCGGAGCAACGGGCCGACGAGCATTGCTGCTGGAGCAGCAGCAGGCGTTTTGGCACCCATTGCGCACCCGCCCGCCAGCCTTGTCGCACAAGGCCTGCAACGGATTTTCAGCACACTGAAAAGGCCCTGGCGCAGAACTTGCTCAAGCCTCCTCAAACCCAGCCCTTTT
>NZ_VYKE01000142.1:0-13028 GCF_032424515.1 Pseudomonas sp. JV245A | reverse complement strand
TGCTCGAACCCGAGCAGGAAGTCACCGCCGCTGCGGCCGAAGAAGCCGCCGCAACCCTGGAAGAAGCCGAAACCACCATGCACGGCTGGCAGGAGCAGTGGGACGCCTTCAACCTGAGCTCCGCCGAGCCGCGGCGCCAGGCGGAAGTGCAGCAGTCGCGCATCCAGCAGCTCGAAGGCAGCATGGAGCGGCTGTCCGAGCGCCAACGGCGCCTGGGGGAGGAGCGCGAGTTGCTTTCGGCCGACCCAGAAGACGCGGCGATCCTCGAACTCAACGAACAACTGGCCGCCAGTGAGGCGACCCTGGAAGACCTGCAAGCCAGCGAGGAGTCCCAGGTCGAGCGCCTGGAACAACTGCGTCAGCAATTGCAGCAGGCGACCCAGGCACAGCAGCAGGCCCAGGGTGAATTGCAGCGCCTCAATGGCCGGCTGGCCTCCCTGGAAGCCTTGCAGCAGGCCGCGCTGGACCCCGCCACTGGCACTGCCGAATGGTTGCGTGAGCAGCAGTTGGCCGAGCGTCCGCGCCTGGCCGATGGCATGCATGTGGAAGCGGGCTGGGAGCTGGCGGTGGAAACCGTGCTTGGCGCCGATCTGCAGGCGGTGCTGGTGGACGATTTTACCGGCCTTGACCTCGCGGGTTTCCAGCAAGGCGATCTGCGCCTGCTGAGCCAGCAAGGCGATGCAATGCGCATCCCCGGCAGCTTGCTGGACAAGGTGGAATCCACGGTGGATCTGTCGCCTTGGCTGGGTCAGGTCAAACCGGTGGAAAACCTCGAACAGGCCCTGGCCTTGCGTGGGCAACTGGCTGCCGGACAGAGCCTGATCAGCCGCGATGGCTACTGGGTCGGCCGGCATTTTTTGCGGGTGCGCCGAGCCAGCGAAGCGGAAAGCGGCGTGCTGGCCCGGGGTCAGGAAATCCAGCAATTGACCCAGGAGCGCGATGAGCGCGAAGCCAGTGTCGAGGCCCTGGAAAGCCAGTTGCTCAACCTGCGGGCCCAGCAGCGCCAGCAGGAGAACGGTCGCGAGCATCTGCGCCGTCTGCTGCAGGACGAAGCCCGCCAGCAAGGTGAGCTGAAGGCCAAGCTGTCTGCCGGCAAGGCCAAGGCCGAACAACTGACCTTGCGGCGTACCCGTCTCGATGAAGAACTGGTGGAGCTTGGCGAACAGCGCGAGCTGGAACACGAACAGATTGGGGAGGCGCGCCTGCAATTGCAGGACGCTCTCGACAGCATGGCCCTGGACACCGAGCAGCGTGAGCTGCTGCTGGCCCAGCGCGACAGCCTGCGCGAGCGTCTTGACCGGGTGCGCCAGGAAGCGCGCCAGCACAAGGATCACGCCCACCAGTTGGCAGTGCGCATGGGCTCGCTCAAGGCCCAGCACGATTCCACCCGGCAGGCTCTGGAGCGTCTGGAGCTGCAATCCGAGCGTCTGACCGAGAAGCGCGAACAACTCAGCCTCAACCTGGAAGAAGGCGAGGCGCCATTGGAAGAGTTGCGCCTGAAGCTCGAAGAGCTGCTGGAAAAACGCATGACCGTGGATGTGGAGCTCAAGACCGCGCAGATCGCCCTGGAAGATGCCGACCGCGAATTGCGCGATGCCGAGAAGCGCCGCAACCAGGCCGAGCAGCAGTCGCAGTTGATTCGTGGCCAGTTGGAGCAGCAGCGCATGGAGTGGCAAGCCCTGACCGTGCGCCGCAAGACCTTGCAGGAGCAACTGCTGGCCGACGGCTACGACCTGGACGGCGTGCTGGCGACCCTGACCGCAGAAGCCAGCGAGCAGGCCGCCGAAGAAGAGCTGGAACGGATTGCCGCACGGATCCAGCGCCTGGGCGCAATCAACCTGGCGGCCATCGACGAATATCAGCAGCAGTCCGAGCGCAAGCGCTATCTGGATGCCCAGGACGCCGACCTGGTGGAGGCCCTGGAAACCCTGGAGAACGTGATCCGCAAGATCGACAAGGAAACCCGTAATCGATTCAAAGATACCTTTGATCAGATCAACGGCGGTTTGCAGGCGCTCTTTCCAAAAGTTTTTGGTGGCGGCAGCGCTTATTTGGAACTGACGGGCGAAGATCTACTCGATACAGGGGTAACGATCATGGCGCGTCCTCCGGGCAAGAAGAACAGCACCATTCATTTGCTCTCCGGTGGCGAAAAGGCATTGACCGCATTGGCCCTGGTATTTGCCATCTTCAAGTTGAACCCGGCGCCGTTCTGCATGCTCGACGAAGTTGACGCACCGCTGGATGACGCTAACGTTGGACGCTACGCGAGATTGGTTAAAGAGATGTCGCAGACCGTGCAGTTCATCTATATCACCCACAACAAGATCGCCATGGAAATGGCTGATCAGTTGATGGGGGTAACGATGCACGAACCCGGTTGTTCGCGCCTGGTAGCCGTGGATGTCGAGGAGGCGATGGCGATGGTGGACGCTTGAGTCCGGGCGACTGAGGCGACTGTAGGGGGGATTTTTCCCATTACCCAGCTGGCCAATCGATATATTGGCCCTAGCCGTTGCGACAGACGGTGTAAAGTTGCCTTTGGTCGTGCTAGTTTAATGTCAATTTTTCCTATGCGTGGGCAAAACGTCATTCAGAACATAGAGTTGGCGCCACGTTTTAAAGCGGTTTGCAGATTGTAAACCCCTTATTTTTCAGCATTTTTTATAGAGGCACGGGATTACATGGAAATCGGTCTGCGCGAGTGGCTGATCGTCATCGGCATTATTGTTATCGCCGGTATTCTTTTTGATGGCTGGCGGCGTATGCGCGGCGGCAAGGGGAAGTTGAAGTTCCGTCTTGATCGAAGTCTTTCCAATCTGCCGGACGATGAAGGCAGTGCCGAGCTGTTGGGCCCGCCCCGCGTTCTGGATACCCATAAAGAGCCGCAGTTGGACGAGCATGACCTGCCGTCGGTCAGCATGCCTGCCCGCGAACCGCGGGAAAGCTCTTCGTCCAAGCGCGGCAAGCGCGGTGGCGAGCCGCATCAGGGCGACCTCAACCTGGACCTGGATCTGGACAGTGGCCCGAGCTTCAGCAGCCGCGACGATGATTTCCCGGCTGAGGAAAGCAAGTCCGCGAGCCACAGCGACAAGGACCAGCCGCAAGCCGAAGAAGTGCTGGTGATCAGCGTGATCTGCCGCGACGCTGCCGGCTTCAAGGGGCCGGCCCTGTTGCAGAACATCCTGGAAAGCGGCCTGCGTTTTGGCGAGATGGATATTTTCCACCGCCACGAAAGCATGGCTGGCAACGGCGAGGTGCTGTTCTCCATGGCCAACGCGGTCAAGCCGGGCGTGTTCGACCTGGACGATATCGACCACTTCAGCACCCCGGCTGTCAGCTTCTTCCTCGGCCTGCCGGGCCCGCGTCACCCCAAGCAAGCCTTCGACGTGATGGTGGCGGCGGCGCGCAAGTTGTCTCAGGAGCTCAATGGCGAGCTCAAGGACGATCAACGCAGCGTCCTGACTGCCCAGACCATCGAACACTACCGCCAGCGCATCGTCGAATTCGAACGCCGCGCCCTGACCCAAAAGCGCTAAGCTCCTGGAGCCAGCCCCTCCATGTAGGGGCTGGCTTGTACAGGAACTGGCTTGCCAGCGAAGCCCTTGCCCCAATCTTCAGATCGAGCAGCCTAGGCTGCTCTTTTGCTTTGTGAGAGAACCCCATGACCGCCGCCGAAACCCGCATTCTTGAGCTGCGCGCTGAGCTGGACCAGCACAACTACCGCTACCACGTACTGGATGAACCCAGCATCCCGGATGCGGAATACGACCGGCTGTTCCGTGAGCTCAAGGCCCTGGAAGCCGAGCACCCTGAACTGGTGACCAGCGATTCGCCAACCCAGCGTGTCGGCAGCGCAGCGCTTTCGGCCTTCACCCAGGTGCGTCATGAAATCCCCATGCTCAGCCTCGGCAACGCTTTCGAGGAAGTCGACATGCGCGAGTTCGATCGCCGGGTCAACGAAGGCCTGGACCTGCCGGCCGGTGATCTGTTCGGTGGCGGCGCGGCGGTGGAGTACAGCTGCGAGCCCAAGCTCGATGGCCTGGCAGTCAGCCTGCTGTACCAGGATGGCGTACTGGTACGCGGCGCCACCCGTGGCGATGGCACCACCGGTGAAGACATCAGCGTCAATGTGCGTACCGTGCGCAACATTCCCCTCAAGCTGCAAGGCAGTGGCTGGCCGGCAACCCTGGAAGTGCGCGGTGAAGTGTTCATGTCCAAGGCCGGCTTCGAGCGCCTGAACGCTGCGCAACTGGAAGCGGGTGGCAAGACCTTCGCCAACCCGCGCAACGCAGCGGCGGGCAGCCTGCGCCAGCTGGATTCGAAGATCACCGCCAGTCGGCCCCTGGAGTTCTGCTGCTATGGCCTGGGCCAGGTCAGCGCGGATATCGCCGACACCCATATCGGCAACCTTGAACGGTTGAAGCAGTGGGGCATGCCCATCAGTCGTGAACTGCGGCTGGCCAAGGGCATCGACGAATGCCTGGACTACTACCGCGAGATCGGCGAGCGGCGCAATGCGTTGCCTTATGAGATCGACGGCGTGGTGTTCAAGGTCAACAGCATCGCCTCCCAGCGGGAACTGGGTTTCCGTGCCCGGGAGCCGCGCTGGGCCATCGCCCACAAGTTCCCGGCCATGGAAGAGCTCACCGAGCTGCTGGACGTGGAGTTCCAGGTCGGTCGTACCGGCGCCGTGACGCCGGTGGCGCGCTTGCAGCCGGTCAAGGTGGCCGGGGTCACTGTATCCAACGCTACTTTGCACAACATGGATGAAGTGGCGCGCCTGGGCTTGATGATCGGTGACACGGTGATCATCCGCCGTGCCGGCGACGTGATTCCGCAAGTGGTGCAAGTGGTGACCGAGCGTCGTCCGGAGAACGCCCGCCCGGTGCAGATCCCCGAGAGCTGCCCGGTCTGTGGTTCCCACGTAGAGCGCACGCAACTGGTCAAGCGCAGCAAGGGCCGGGAAACCGTCAGCGAAGGTGCGGTGTATCGCTGCGTTGGCCGGCTGGCCTGCGGGGCCCAGCTCAAGCAGGCGATCATCCATTTTGTATCCCGTCGTGCCATGGATATCGAAGGCCTGGGGGACAAGACCATCGAACAGTTGGTGGACGAGAACCTTATTGCCTCGCCGGCTGATCTCTACAGGCTCAGATACGAGCAGATCATCGACCTGGAAGGCTTTGCCGAGGTGTCCAGCAACAAACTGCTCAAGGCCATCGAAGACAGCAAGCGTCCGGCCCTGGCGCGCTTCATCTATGCCCTGGGTATCCCGGATGTCGGCGAGGAAACCGCCAAGGTCCTGGCACGCTCCCTGGGCAGCCTGGAGCGGGTTCAGCAGGCACTGCCGCAAGTGCTGACCTATCTGCCGGATGTCGGTCTGGAAGTGGCTCACGAAATCCACAGCTTCTTTGAGGACAGTCATAACCAGGAAGTCATCGGTTCCCTGCTGGCGGCAGATCAATGCGGCCTGGTGCTGCAGGATCAGGGCGAACTGGGCGCCGAATTCGCCGCCAGCACCACCCTGGGCGGCATGCTCGACAAGCTCAACATCCCTTCAGTAGGCCCGGGCGCCGCGCAGAAACTGGCCGACAAGTTCGGCTCACTGCAAGGCGTGATCGAGGCCGACTGGCTGGATATGCGTCAGGCGCTGCCAGAGAAGCAGGCCAAGGCGGTGCGTGAATTCTTCGACAACCCGGCCAATGCACAACTGGCCCAGGCCATCGAACAGCAGCTGCAGGCCTTTGGCATGCATTGGAAGAGCGAGAAGAAGGTGGTTGCGGGCCTGCCGCTGGCGGGGCAGACCTGGGTGCTTACGGGCTCCCTGGAACTGATGAGCCGCGACGTGGCCAAGGACAAGCTGGAAAGCCTTGGTGCCAAGGTAGCGGGTTCGGTCTCGGCGAAGACTCACTGCGTGGTGGCCGGCCCCGGCGCCGGTTCCAAACTGGCCAAGGCCAACGAACTGGGGCTCAAGGTGCTGGACGAAGAAGCCTTCGTGGCTTTCCTGACCGAGCACGGCGTCCCGACCTGACCTGTAGCCGCTGCCGTGCCTTCGGGTGCGCCTCGTCGCCAGCGGCGCAGTGGTACGAATCTTGGAACCCCACAGGCTTGCCCATGATCTAGTCTTGGCAAGCCCCAGGGAGGATTCGCCATGTACCGCTTTTTCGAGCAGCTCAGTTCCCGGATCGCCGCACCCTTCGTCGGCGACCGTTCACGTAATAGCAAACTATGGTCCTGCCGCTGCGGGCAATCGCTGTTCTTTCGCAACAGCCAGTGCCTGGCCTGTTCGGCAATGCTTGGCTACGCACCACACCTGGGGCTGCTGTCTTCCCTGCAGCCCGGGCCGGCGGGCGATACCTGGGTGCTGGATGCCAAGCCCGAAGCCGGTGCCTTCAGGCGTTGCGCCAACCTCGATACCCCGGCAGCCTGCAACTGGCTGCTGTCGGCGCATCTGACCGACAGCCTGTGCGTGGCCTGCAAGCTCAATCGCACCATTCCCGACCTGTCCATAGCCGAGAACCCGGAGCGCTGGCGCAAGGTGGAAATTGCCAAGCGCCGGCTGGTAGCGCAATTGCTTGACCTGGGGCTGCAGGTGATCCCCAAGGGCGAAGATGAGCAGGCCGGGCTGGCCTTTGATTTCATCGGTGTTGATCTGGAGGGCAGGGCGCCGGTTACCGGGCATGCCAACGGCCTCATTACGCTGGATATCAAGGAAGCCGACGACGCCCACCGGGAAAAGATCCGTGCCCAGATGCATGAGCCTTACCGCACCCTGCTCGGGCATTTCCGTCACGAAGTGGGGCATTACTACTGGGACCGGTTGATAGCCAACAGCCTCTGGCTGGAAGCCTTTCGCAGCCTCTTCGGCGATGAACGCTACAGCTACGCGCAAGCTCTGGAGCGGCACTACCAGAAGGGCGCGCCAGCTGGCTGGCAGCAAAGCCATGTCAGCGCCTACGCCACCATGCACCCCTGGGAAGACTGGGCGGAGACCTGGGCTCACTACCTGCACATGGTGGATGCAGTGGACACCGCCTTGGGGTTCGGCATGAGCGCCCGGGACGTCGACCTCGACTACCAGCCGTTTCCCTTGAGCAGCCTCTATGATCCGCAGCATCCAGGCGGGCCGGCGTTCCTGGCTTTCGTCAACGCCTGGATCGAACTGGCGGGCATGCTCAACGAACTGTCCCGCAGTATGGGCCAACCGGATTTCTACCCCTTCATCCTGCCGCCCGCGGTGATTGCCAAATTGCATTTCATTCACCTGGTGATCCAGCAGGAAGGCGGCCGCGCCGACGAAGTCCTGTCCCTGGAGTGATCCTCTCCGTCCTGTAGGGGAGAGCTTGCTCGCGAAGGCTCCAACGCGATTTCCCTGATGCACCGCGATGCCTGTTTCGCCAGTAAGTTCGCCCCCACGGCAGGTGGGCCACGGCCAAGTGCTTGAAGCTCATCGAATTTTAATCTGCAGCCAGCGGTTGTAAGTTCGACTCAGATAGGTACAATGGCGCGGCTCGCCGTCAGGCGAACGTCGTTATGGTGACCCCATCGGTCCCCCCGCAACGATTACCCGTGAACCTGGTCAGAGCCGGAAGGCAGCAGCCACAGCGGGAACATTGTGTGCCGGGGTGTGGCTGGTGGGGTTGCCTCCATAACGCTCCTCGTTGGTCCTCAACGAGATGAATCAAAATTCCTGCCAACCTTCGAGCTCGTGCAGCATTTCTGTTGACGTGCCGTTGTCGTGCGCCTTGTTTGTGGTTCGCCAATCCCTGTGTCCTGTTGGCCCGGGCGGCGGGCTCCTGGAATATCCAACGCCTTTGCATCAAGGAGTGGTCATGGCGCTAACCAGTAAGATCTCCCTCTATGACGATCGTTGGCCTGCGGCATTTGCAGGGGAGAAGGCGCGCATAGCCAAAGGCTTCGGTTGCGAGCTGATGGATATTCATCACGTGGGGAGCACTGCTGTTCCAGGATTGGCGGCCAAGCCGGAAATCGATCTGCTGGTGGTGGTCGCGGAGCAGGTGGATGAAGCCGCGCGCAATGCCTTCATGGCGACCCTGGGGTATGTCCGGGGTAGCAATCTGTCCCCCGGGCATCATTTTTACCGTCGCGATGTAGAGGGTATACGCACCCACAAGGTGCATGTCTGTGTCGCCGGTCATGAGCAGGTGGGGCGCATGCTGCGCTTTCGCGATCTGTTGCGTCAGGACAGCGGCATCCGCCAACAGTATCAGGATCTGAAGTTTCGGCTTGAGGCCAGCAATCGCGAGGGCATTGGCGAGTACCTTGCGCAGAAGGCCCCCTTTATCGACGCCCTGATGGGGGCTCAGTCATCGTGACTGCCTCGTTGTGCCCAAATGCTCGGTGTTGCCTGCAAGGTTGCTGCGGGCTGTCAGGCCCCCAGCTGCTCCCGCAGCAACTGGGCAAAGGCGTCCCTGGCGCCATGGTGTTGTACATCCTTGTGCCAGACAAAACGGTTATCCACCGGTAGCAGGTCGTCGAAGCGCTGCACGCTCAGGTTGGCCGATTGCGAATAGCGCTCCAGCACCCCTTCCGGTATCAGCGAGACCCCGGCCCCCACGCTGACGCAGCCGATGATGGTGCCCCAGCTGGCATAGCCGGTGATGGGCAGGTTCAGACCGTGCCTGCCCAGCCAGTTTTCCAGGGCGCGGCGATAGGGGCAGCCCGGCGGCCACATGAACAGGTTGTGGTGCTGCAAGTCGCTGGCGCTGCGGATAGGGGCGTTGTTGACGCTGGAGATCAGCACCAGGGGTTCGTGGTAGAGCACGGTCTGTTGCAGTTTGGCCGGCAGGCTGTCGATGGCCACCAGGGCGCCGTCGATGCGTTGGTGCAGCAGCTCTTCAAAGAGTTGCGACCAGGTTCCGGTCACCAGCTCCACGCTCACCTTCGGATAGCGCTTGTGGTATTGCGCCAGCAGGGGAGGCAGGTGCCCACCGGCGCATGACTCGATCGAGCCCAGGCGCAACAGGCCGCTGGGTTCGGCCTGGTTGTCCACCGCACGTTTGGCTTCATCCACCAGGGCCAGGATGCGTTCACTGTAGCCGAGGAAGATTTCCCCGGCGGGGCTGATCCGCAGGCCGCGTCCGACCCGGGTAAACAGCTCGGTGCCCAGCTCGCCTTCCAGCTGCTTGAGGCGGTTGGTGATATTGGACGGCACGCAATGCAGTTGCTCGGCCGCTCGGGCAATGCTGCCGGTGCGGGCCACGGCCTTCACCATTTTCAGTTGGGTCAGTTCCATTGCTCATTTCCAGTGAGGAATAACCTCAGTATCGATTAATTGTGGTGAGTTGTGCAGGGCGGGACACTGCAGGTCCTCTTCTTGCCTCTGGATATCTGTGTCGTGATGCTCTCGCCCCTGTTCAAGCTGGTGCTGGCCACCGCTGCGGTGATTCTGTGTTGGGCCTATTCGCCGGTGGGCATCCATATCGGCCTGGAGGGCTACAGCCCCGGGCACCTGGCCTTGCTGCGGTTCCTGATTGCCTCGCTGTTCATGGCTGCAATGGCGCTGGTGCTGAAGATCTCCCTGCCACGCTGGCGCGACCTGCCCTGGTTGCTGGTACTGGGTTTCTTCGCCATCGCTTTTCATCACGTCAGCCTCAACTACGGCCAGCAAGGGCTGAGCGCCGGAGCATCCAGCGTGCTGGCGCAGTCCGCGCCGATCTTCAGCACGCTGATCGCGTTTTTCTGGCTCAGGGAGCCGGTCAGTGGCTGGCGCTGGCTTTGTGTGGTGATCGGGCTGTTGGGGGCGGTGCTGGTGGTGGCCGGTGACAAGGGCCTGGGGGCGATCGAGCCGCGAGGGCTGCTGGTGCTTCTGGCGGCGTTTTCCTGGGGGCTGTACTTCGTCTTGCAGCGGCGCTTTTCCGGGCGCTATGGGGTATTGACCACTGTCTGCTACATGGTCTGGGGCGGTACGCTACTGCTCTTGGTGTATGCCCCCGGGCTGACGCAGGCGGTGGCCCAGGCATCACTACGGGTGAACCTGGCGGTGCTGTTGCTGGGGCTGTTTCCCAGTGCACTGGCTTACCTGGCCTGGGCCTATGTGCTGGCACGGGTCGAGGTCAGCCGCGCGTCGATCGCGATGTACCTGATCCCGCCGGTGGCGATGCTGCTGGCGGCGACGGTGCTGGGCGAAACTCTGCAGTCCAGCGTGGTGCTGGGGGCGGCGGTGGTGCTGGGTAGCGTGATGGCGATGCAATTGGATGGGCGTTGGCGGTGGCGCCGGCGCTTGTCGGCGACACCTGCCAATGAGGTGCCTGCCGGGCAAGGCCGCTAGTACCGGCCTTGCAAGTGACAGCGCCGCGCAATGGCGGGGCGCTGCCGGGCGGGATTCAGCTCTTTTTCTTGAACAGGCGGCCGATGAAGGCGGCAAGGCCCAGTACCCCCAGGACGATGAATTTCTTGCCGGCCAGGAGCAGTACGCCGAGCTTGGCGAAGAGCCCTGCCTTGCTGGCGAGGCCGCCGGCCACCAGGGCGGCGAGCCCGTAGGAGGCCAGTTTGTCGGTGCTCGGGTTGTAGTCGGCGTAGCGGTTGCCGTCGGTGAAGTTGGTAAAGGCCAGTACCTTGGGAATCTCGCGTTTGATGGTGTCCAGGTCGTCCATTGAAGCCACGGCATTGAGTTCCAGCACGCCTTCGCGGCCCAGCACGCGGATGCTGTAGTTCAGGGTGTGGCTCTGGGCGCCTTCGGCCTTGAGTTCACGGGCCCAGTACATCTTGTGCGACTGTGCGTCATAGCTTGGCTGCTCGGCCCAGCCCAACAGGTGAATGGCGCCGTAGCCCTGTTCCTGGCGCTGCTTGTTGTCTTCCTCGTCCGCTTCCTGCATCTGCTTGAGTAGGTCCTGGTAGTCGATCTTCGCGGCGTCGTCGTCGGAGATGTGCCCATCGTTCTTGTAGCTGATGATCACACCCCAGCCTTCGGCGGACAGCGGGCTGACGGCGCTGGGCACGATCATGCCCAGGGTGGTGAAGCCAGGTGGATTGCCCCAGCCCTCGGTGAGCAGCTTCTCGGTGTCCTTGGGGTTGAGGTAGTAGAACTCCTTGCTCAGATCGAGGCTGGCGATATCTCCGGGCAGCTTGACGTTGCCGTGGCGTGGGGAGAGCGAGGCGAGAAACTGTTCGGCTGTCTGGGGTTCGGCGTCCTTGCTCTCGGGCGCGGTGGCGGCGCTGGCAAGAAAGGGCATGGCGCAGAGGGCGGCCATGGCCATGAGGAGGCGCAGGTACTTCATCGTATTCCCTTACATTTTGTGACAAGTTGGCGGGGAGGATAACGATGAGTGCCGGGCGGCTCAATGTGGCGGTCGGTTTTATTTTGCTGCAGGGTCTGGCGCCGATACGGCGCTGTTTCAGGGCTGGCGACTCAGTCGATGGTCAGGTACAGCACCCGCAGGCGGTGGCCGTCCGGGTCGAGGGCCACCAGGGTGTAGCCGAAATCCATCTGGGTCGGCGGCTGGGCGATGGTCATGCCCAGGGCTCGCCAGTGCCGATGCAGTTCATCCACCGCTTCGCGGCTGTCCACGGCCCAGCCCAGTTCGCCGCCACCGCCGACGGCCTGAGCGCTCGGCTGGACAGTGTGTCGGGACCAGAGGCCAAGCTTGATCCCCGAGTCGAGGATGAACAAGGCGAAAGTCGGGCCGGATTCCACCGGCGGTTTATCCAGCAAGCGGCTGTAGAACTCTGCGCTGAGGGCAGGGCTGTCCACGTAGAGCAGGAAATAGGTGTTGGTGATCATGGCGACTCCAGAGGCCTTTGGGTTGTGCGTTGGGCGCAAGCTTAGGGGGCTGGCCTGTCAGTTCCTGTCAGGAGTCGTCGATTGAAAAAGAGGCCGGCTTATCGGTGTCGATAAACCTGCCTCTTGGAGTTGATTTGTTGCGGGGCTCAAGGCTTGGACAAGGCCTGGTCTACCGCTGCTATCAGCTTTCCCAGATCCTTCGGGGTGGCTTTGTGAATGACACCGAACAAATAAGCCCGCTGTTCCTCTTCGTCGCCCAGATCGGCGAAGAAGGCTTTCAGCTTCACTCCCAGTACTTCGGCTAGCAGAAATAGAGCTTCAACGCTGGGGGTGTAGGTGCCGGTTTCGAAGCGGCTGATGGTTTTTGGGTCAAAACCGGTTTTTTCACCTAGTTCAGCCTGAGTAAGCCCCGCTACCTTTCGATAGCGCTTGATGGCTGCACCCAAACTTGAAATTTGCATCGCTCAATTCCCATTTAGAATCAAGAACTTAACGATAAATATTGGCATTAGACAACACCATGGTTCATCACCTTGCTTTGCAAAATGTGATGCATTTCGTAGAATCGGCGCTTCGGACAGGTATTTGGTGATCTAGTTTCAGAAGGCTGGTTTATGAAACAAGAAATCATTGCATTTCCCTTGTTCACCTAAACCAAGGACTTGGCAGAGGCTCGAACGTCTCGTAAATCCCGCCAACGCTCCGTCCGCCGTCCCCACCTGACGCCTCATCTGATCCTAGTTGATCTCCGTCGAATCGATGGTCAACTGCCGCGCAAACCGCTGTACGGCTGCAATCAGGGCGAACCTTCCGATTGAGCCGTACCGCCAGGAAAGTACATCGCGAATCAGCCTCTTGCCGGGTGCCGGTAACTGTTGATCGCAGGCTGTCTATGGAGTTCTAAAGTGCGTCTCAATTTGCCGGTCACCTCTGTTGAGCAGACCTTTCCCGACCAGCAGCGGCTCATATCCGCCACCGACATCAACAGTCACATCACGTACTGCAACGCCGAGTTCGCAGCGATGAGCGGTTTCAGCCAGGCCGAACTGATCGGCAGCACCCATAACCTGGTTCGCCACCCGGACATGCCGGCGGCGGTGTTCGAGTCGATGTGGGGTTACCTGAAGGCTGGCCAGAGCTGGATGGGTGTGGTGAAGAACCGTTGCAAGAACGGCAATTTCTATTGGGTCAGCGCCTATGTCACGCCGATCCTGGAGGACGGAAAACTGGTGGGCTACGAGTCGGTGCGGGTCAAGCCAAGCCGAGAGCAGGTCAGCCGCGCCGA
>NZ_VYKE01000141.1:0-13077 GCF_032424515.1 Pseudomonas sp. JV245A | reverse complement strand
TGGCCGGGCAGGCGCCGCAGGGCCCAAAGCCGCTGTCGCCGGCGCAGCGAGTCGCCCCGTTGCTGGAGGGCATCCGCATCGAGCAACTGGACCTGCGCTATCAGCAGGCGATCCAGAGCGACTGCCTGCTGGAGTTCGAGCTGGGCCTGTTGCGCCACTGCGTGGAACGCCCGGACCAGTCGCAACAGCTGCTGGCCTGGGCCTTTGCCACATTCCACTGGCTCAGCGCCTGGCAGCGCCTGGAACTGCCGGAGTACCTGATCGATGCATTGCTGGAACAGTGCCAGGAAAAGCTCTTGCAGCCCCTGCAGGACGCCCTGACCCAGCGCGACGACCAGGCTCTGCTCCAGGCCTACGCGCAACGCCAGCAGCAGCCCTGGCTGAACAGCCTGGACCAGGGCCAGTGGTTCAACCTGCAACTGGTGGAGCTGCTGCTCAACAGCCCCTACTGGTCCAGCCCGGGGTTCGCCGCGGTGTGTGCCGGCCAGGGCTGGCACAACGGTGCGGACAACTCCTGTCCGGCGCTGGAATGGGAGCGCCTCAAAGCCCGTGACGAAGCACCGGTATTCATTGCCCGCCAGCAAGCCCTGGCCACCCAGGCGCCGGCCAGCCCGCAACAGCGCGCCGCCTACCTGCTGCTGGCGCCCATCAGTTTCACCCGCCGGCGCAACTTCGCCCGGCGCCTGCGCCCCGATGACTGGGCCTGCTGCCGCCAACTGAGCTCGCGGCTGCACGCCAATCACCCCGAGGTTTCGGCCGGCATGCCCGGCGGCACGCCGTTCTTCTGGCGCGAGTGGGAGTTCGCCTTCAACGCCTGGCCCAGGTACCTGGGCATTGTCCTCGCCTGCCTGGCGGGGGCCGTGGCCCGTTATGCGCCGCAAGCCGGCAGCCTGGGGGAAATCATCGGCGTGACGCTGTTCTGGAGCACCGGTTTTGCCGGCGTCGGGGCCCTGCTGGGGTGGCTCTGGCAGCCTCTGGCTCACCGCCTCTGGGTACGCGACCAGGCACTCGGCGCGCGCCTGCCGCACTGGCTCGACCCGGACCGTGAGGTGCTGATCCTGCGCGACCTGCTGCCGGCCCTGCTGATCAGCAGTGCCCTGGGATATTTCTGCGGCCCGGTCAGCGCCGCCACTTACCTGGCCGTGCTGCTGGGGGTGGCGAGCCTGCGGCGCCGCGAACTCAAGGCCCAGGCTTCCTGGGAAAAACCCGCTCCCTGGCGCCGACGGCTGTTGATCGGCCTGGGCTGCATGGTGCTGGTGGCAGGCCTGGGCAGCCTCCAGCTGATCACCAGCCAGCGCACGCTCAACCCCAACCAGGGCCTGCAGCCATGGAGCGAACGCCTGTGCGCGCGCATGCCCGCCAATGCCGAGGGCTGCGCGGCCCCGGCCACCGCCCGCCAGTGGTACGGCCAGGAGGGGCAGCCATGAACCCCAATTGGTTGCTGCCCATCGGCCTGGTTCTGGGGTTGACGCTGGTCGGCCTGGCCGGGGCCAGCAAGCCCCTGGGGCGCCTCGACCTGTGGCTGGACCACCAGGACAGCCCGAGCACCGCCCAGGCCAATGCCCTGGCGCCGATCGTCAATTGCATGAACCAGGTGGATGTGCCCTGGCGCCTGGCCCACCAGGCCTTCATGGCCGAGGGTGCGCCCCGGGCCAAGGCGCCCGAAGCCTACGACCTGTATGCCTACAGCCACCAGGACATCGACGCGCTGTACCGCCTCAACTGCCCCGGCAGGATCACCGACAAGTTGCAGGTCCTGGCCCCGGACAGCCCTTTGCTCCCCGCCACCGTGCGCTATCTGCAAGTGCTCGGGCCCTTCGCGGCCCTGACCAAGGATTCCTTCATGCGCAAAATGGGCATCGGGCGGCCCCTGACCGAGGCGCAACTGGATGAATTTGCCCGCCAACTGGCGCAACAGAGCGAGGCTTACCTGGAAGCTTCCAATGCCGTGCGCCGGCTGCTCCCTGCCCTGGATATCGAACCGCGCAGCCAGCAACTGCTGCGCCTGGAGCAGCGCCTGGGGCGCAATGCCCACTGGGCATTGCTCGATTACATGATCCAGGCCCGCAGCACCGTGGAGTTTGTCGAGGCAGGCGTACGCCAGCAAAGCCTGACCCCGGACCAACTGGCGCAGGTCACCCGGCAGTTGCGCCAGACCTGGGACGCTCGGCAGCAGTACCTGAAAACAGGCCAGCCGGACAAGAACACCGAGCAGGTGCTGTACCTCTGGCAACTGATCGCCCAGCCCGGCGAACAGTACCTCAAGGCCCTGGACACCCTGCACCGCGACTGGCAGCAACATGCCGAGCCGCAACGCCTGAGCGACGACTACCACGCAGTGACCCAGGGGTATGACCAGATGCTCTACCACTACAACAAACTGGCGCGCAGCCAGTACTGAAACCGAACGATGGCCGCGGCACCTTTCAAGATGCCGCGGCCATCAACGGTCGGTCACTTTTTCTTCAGTTGCAGGTAGGACTGGTGCATGTCATAGGCCCAGCCGTCGATGACGTTCTTCACGTCGCTGGCCTGCATCACCTGGGTGTCGTTTTCCAGGGGCTTGCCGGTGCCTTTACGGACCACTTCGGCAATCACCGCGTGGGTGCTGCCATCCAGGAACGCCGCCTCGGTGGCCAGGGTGGTTTCCTGGTCGCGGATGCCACTGGCGGTGCTCACCGCCGCCGCCACCAGGGCCACGGGAATGATTTCATAGGGCTTCAGGCCCTCGGTCTTGCTGGTGACTGCGGTAATCGCCGCGCGCACCACGATCACCCCCGGGCCCGGGCCGGTGGCCAGTGGCAGGGATTTGCTCACCTCGCGCTGCAGTGCCTGGTCGTAGTAACGGGTGATGGCGGTCAGGGTGCTCTGGGGGATCTTCGCCGTCGGCTGCGGCTGCGGGTAGAACTGGGTCGGTTCGATGTACACGCTGCTGTAGTTGCTCAGCTTGAGCTTGGGATCGATCCAGCGCATCACCTCCACGCCGGAGGGCGACTTGGCTTCCTTGAGCTGGCTGTAGTCGCTGAGAAACCCGGAGTACTCGTCAGGCTGGGGCACTTTGCTGGAACAGCCCACCATCCCGAGGGTGGCAAGGCACAGCGTGCTGAGGGTCAGAGCAAGCTTCATGTGTAACTCCTGTAGGTGCAGCAGCCAGGGACTGGCTAGGGGAAATTAAGGTATAGCCAAAAGCCGGCGCTTTGCCCCGCCGGCGCGGGTTGTTTGTCACGGCTTGCGGGCTGATTCACAGCCCGGATTTGACAGACCGGCAGCTGCCGTCAAAGCTCCATCGAGCCTGAGAGTGCCGATCAAGGCACCGCATTCTGGATACGGACGTCGCAATGCCCAAGCCGAAGAAGAATAACCCACGCCCGACACCCCCTGCTTCAACTGCACCTTCGCCCCACCGCTACCTGTTCCCCTTCGGCGCCCTGCTGTTGCTGCTGGTGCTCGGCGCTCTCGTCTGGTTCCTGCTGGCCGAACCGCCCCGGCTGGCGGCGCCGCAGGTGGCTGCGGCCCCGCCCCCCGCCCAGCCCAAGGCCGTGCCGGCGCTGCCGGCCGCCCAGTACGTCGATGAACAGGCCTGCCAGGGCTGCCACCAGGCCCAGGCCAGGGACTGGCAAGGCTCGCACCATCAACTGGCGATGCAGGAGGCCAACCCGCAGACGGTGCTGGGCAATTTCAATGAACAGCGTTTCAAGGCCGAAGGCGAAAGCACCCGGTTGTTTCGCCGCGGGGCCGAGTTCTGGGTCAACACCCCCGGCGCCGACGGCAGGCCCGCGGACTTCAAGGTGGCCTACACCTTCGGCATCGAGCCCTTGCAGCAATACCTGGTCGAGGTCGGCCAGGGACGCCTGCAAGCCATGGGCGTGGCCTGGGATACCCGCAAGCAGCAGTGGTTCCACCTGTATCCGGGCCAGGGCGTTAACTTCAAAAACCCGCTGCACTGGAGCAAGCCCAGCCAGAACGCCAACTTCATGTGTGTGGAATGCCACACCACCGGCTACCAGCGCAATTTCAGCACCAGCCAGGAACGTTTCGACAGCCACTGGAACAGCCTCGGCGTTGGCTGCCAGGCCTGTCACGGCCCGGCCTCCAACCACCTGCAGGCCACGGCCAGCAAGGCCACCCTGGCCAACGCCGGCTTCGCCGTGGACCTCAAGGCCGCAAGCGCCACCCAGGAGATCGAGACCTGCGCCCGCTGCCACGCGCGGCGCGCGCCCCTGGGCGACGGCTACCACGTCGGCCAGCGCCTGATGGATGACTACCTGCCCAGCGCCCTGACCCGGGAGCTGTACGCCCTGGACGGCAAGATCAAGGACGAGGTGTTCGAATACGGCTCCTTCGCCCAGAGCAAGATGTTCGACAAGGGGGTGCGCTGCAGCAATTGCCACAACCCCCACAGCACCCAGCTCAAGGCCCCGGGCAACGCCGTATGCCTGCAATGCCACAACCCCGCCGGCAAGAGCGCGGCAGCCGGCATTGACGGACGCGGCTTGCAGGCCAAGGATTACGATTCCCCCGAGCATCACCGGCACACCCCCGGCCAGCCCGGTGCGCAATGCGTGGACTGCCATATGCCGGGCAAGGTCTACATGGGCAATGACTATCGCCATGACCACAGCTTCAGCCTGCCCAACCCGCTGCGGGCGCAGAAGCTTGGCACGGCCGATGCCTGCCTGAGCTGCCACCAGGGGCAACAGGCCGGCGAACGCATCAGCCGGCAGTTCCAGTTATGGACCGCCAACAGCCCACCCCAGCCACCGCGCTACGACGACAGCCTGTGGTTGATCCGCGGCGGCCACCCAGGGGCAGCCCAGGCGTTGCAGGAACAACTGCAGCGCAGCGATCTGCCACCGATCCGGCGTGCCACCCTGCTGGCCGAGCTGGCCAACTATCCCAATGCCCAGGCACTGCAACTGGCTACCCAGGCCCTCGGGCATGCGGACCCCCAGGTGCGCGAAAGCGCGGTGCGAGCCACCAGCGCCCTGGTGCCGCCAGCCGAACGTGGCCCGCTGCTGGTGCCCCTGCTGCAAGACCCGGTCAAGGCCGTGCGGATCACCGCGGCTCGCGATCTGCTGGGCGCCGCGCGCAGTGGCCTGGGCCCGGCTCAAGGGGCCTGGGACAAAGCCCTTGGCGAATATGAAGCGGTGCAGTTGAGCCTCGTGGAGCGGGCCGAAGCCAACCTCAACCTGGCCATGCTCTACCAGGCCAGCGGGCGCGGTGCCGAGGTCGAACCCTACCTGCGCGCAGCCTTGCGCCGCGACAGCGACTTCTTCCCGGCCCTGGTGACCCTGGGACAGTGGCTGGAAGCCAATGGCCGCAGCCAGGAGGCGCAGCAACTGCTGGCCCAGGCCCTGCAACAGCACCCGGAGTCGGCGCTGCTGCAACACACCCGGGGCCTGAGCCTGATTCGTGGGGGCGACACTGCCCGGGCCATGGCCGCCTTGAAAAAGGCCGCCGAGCTGGAACCGCAGAATGCTCAGTACGCCTATGTGCTGGCAGTGGCCCTGCACGACAGTGGCCAGCAGGACGCTGCCAACCGTCAGTTGCAAGCCCTGCTGCAGCGCCAGCCGACCCAGCGCAATGCGCGCCTGAGCCTGATCCAGTACTACTTGGAGAGCGGCCAGGAACCCAAGGCCCAGGCCCTGATGCAGCAATGGAAGCAGCTCAACCCCGGGGACCCGGCGTTGCAATAGGTAGGGTGGCAAGGAAGGCTCGGTTACCCGAGCCCCCTAAAACCAATCAAACAAGATTAACTATCAATTTTAATCTATTGATTTTAAACGACTATTTATTCTAGAAATTACATTAACCAGCGCAACCGCGCGCCACCTTCAGCGCCGACGAAACAGCGGCCGCGGCTCGATCACCGAGCGGCCATACAGCACGCTCATCCCCGCCAACCCTTTGAGTGCGTCCAGCGCGCACTTGTCTTCACGCACGGCAAAGCTGTCGAAACCGCATTGGCGCATATGGCTCAACTGGTCGCGCAGCACATCGCCAATCGCTCGCAATTCGCCCATCCAGCCCAGGCGAGTGCGCAGCAGGTAGGCCTGGCTGTAACCCCGGCCATCACGAAAGCTGGGGAAGTCCACGGCGATCAGCGGGATCAGCTTGAGCCAGGGCTTGAGGCTTTCCACTTCGTCATCCGGGCCTATCCATACGCCGTCCCGGGCCGGGTGATGCTCGATGCGGCGCATCAGCCACAGGGCCAGGGGCAGAATCAGCGGCCCGTCCGGCAATGCGTCGTCGACCCCGCGCACCAGGCTCCAGGCATCGTCTTCCACCCGTTGGGCTTCGCCTTCGTGCAAACGCAGCAGGTTGTTCATGCCAGCGCCTCCACGGCCTTGGGATAGACCCGCTCCTTAAACGGCTCCAGGCCGATGCGCTGCAGGGTCTCGACGAAGGGTTCGTCGCTTTCCCGGTAGCGTACGAAGGTGGCGATGATGCGTTCGATCACCTCGGGGATTTCCTCGGCGCTGAAGGACGGGCCGATCACCTTGCCCAGGGCGCTGTCACGGCCCTTGGCCCCGCCCAGGGTGACCTGGAACCACTCGCTGCCGTTCTTGTCGACGCCGAGGATGCCGATATTGCCGATGTGGTGATGGCCGCAGGCGTTCATGCAGCCGGAAATGTTCAGGCTGATGTCCCCCAGGTCGTGGAGGTAGTCCAGGTCGTCGAAGCGCTGCTGGATGGCCAGGGTAATGGGGATCGAACGGGCGTTGGCCAAGGCGCAGAAGTCACCGCCCGGGCAGGCGATGATATCGGTCAGCAACCCGGCGTTGGCGGTCCCCAGGCCATGCTCGCAGGCCCGCTGCCAAAGCTCGAACAGGCGCGACTTGGGCACATCCGGCAGGACGATGTTCTGTTCGTGGGCAATGCGGATCTCGCCAAAGCCGTAGTCCTCGGACCAGTCGGCCACCGCTTCCATCTGCTGGCCGGTGACGTCACCGGGTGGCGAGGCCGGGCCCGGCTTGGTCGACAGCACCACGCAGGTGTAGCCCGGCACCTTGTGCGGGTGCACGTTGCGCGCCACCCAGCGAGCGAAGGCCGGGGACTCGGCCAGGTGGCTGCCGTACTCCAGGTCGGTGTCCGCCAGGCGCTCGTAGATCGGCGGCACAAAGGCGCTGGCCACCCGCTGGAATTCGTCCTCGGTGAGCTGCGCCGGGCCGTCTCTGAGGTGCTGCCACTCCTCCTCCACTTCCCTGGCGAAGGCCTCGATGCCCAGGGCCTTGACCAGGATCTTGATCCGCGCCTTGTACTTGTTGTCCCGCCGGCCGTAGCGGTTGTAGACCCGCAGCACCGCTTCGACATAGGACAGCAAGTGCTGCCAGGGCAGCCCGTCGCGGATCTGCAGGCCGAGGATCGGCGTGCGCCCCAGGCCGCCGCCGACTATCACCCGCAGGAGCATCTCGCCGTTGCGGGCACGGTAAAGATAGAGGCCGATGTCATGCATCATGATCGCCGCGCGGTCCTGCTTGGCCGAGCAGATGGCGATCTTGAACTTGCGCGGCAGGAACAGGAATTCCGGGTTGATGGTGGACCACTGGCGCAGGATCTCCGCCAGGGGGCGCGGGTCCAGGTATTCGTCGCCGGCCACCCCGGCAAAGGCTTCGGTGGTGATGTTGCGCACACAGTTGCCGGAAGTCTGGATGGCGTGCATCTCCACTTCGGCCAGGCGCTGCAGGATGTCCGGCACCTGGGCCAGCTCGATCCAGTTGAACTGCAGGTTCTGCCGAGTGGTGAAATGCCCGTAGCCGCGGTCGAAATCCCGGGCGATGCTGGCCAGGGTACGCATCTGCCGGGCGCTGAGGGTGCCGTAGGGAATCGCCACCCGCAGCATGTAGGCGTGCTTCTGCATATACAAGCCGTTCTGCAGGCGCAGGGGCAGGAACTCCTCCTCGCTCAGTTGGCCGCCCATGAAGCGCTCGACCTGGTCGCGAAACTGCGCCACCCGCTCAAGCACCAGGGCCCGGTCATAGTCGTCGTACTGATACATGTCCCTACCTCATCGAAGCTGATCGTGCTCTAAACGGCGCGTGTTGTGAGGGGGCGACTATGCGCGTACGGCGCAGAGCGTTACAGATTCAGGTAAAAACTAAAAAACCATATCAGCCAAGGCTGCACCACCGTAGGCATGAGGAAAATCTGATCCGTATTAATGTGGTTTTTCTGAGCCTGTTTTGTTTCCCCGCTGATTCCTACAGTGCACCCCGTGCCAGACCGGGTGGCCTGGCAAGACTTTGCAACCGTGGAAGCATTGACCATGAACTCAGCAACAATCGGACAGGCCTACAACTACAAGGTGGTTCGCCAATTCGTCGTCGCAACAGTGGTATGGGGCGTGATCGGCATGGCCATGGGGGTGTGGATTGCCTCGCAGCTGGTGTGGCCGGAGATGAACCTCGACCTGCCCTGGAGCACCTTCGGCCGGCTGCGGCCGCTGCACACCAGCCTTGTGATCTTCGGTTTCGCCGGCAGCGCGCAGTTCGCCGCCAGCTACTACGCGGTCCAGCGCACCTGCCAGGTGCGGCTGTACTCCGACACCCTGGCCGCCTTCACCTTCTGGGGCTGGCAGTCGGTGATCGTGATCATGCTGATCACCCTGCCCCTGGGCTACACCACCACCAAGGAATACGCCGAGATCGAATTCGCCGGCGCCGTGTGGATGGCGGTGGTCTGGGTCGCCTACGCGATTGTGTTCTTCACCACCGTGGTGCGGCGCAAGAGCCAGCACATCTACGTCGGCAACTGGTTCTTCGGCGCCTTCATCCTGGTGATCGCCATGCTCCACGTGGTCAACCACCTGTCGATCCCGGTGGACTGGTTCAAGTCCTACCCGGTGTATTCCGGGGCCACCGACGCCATGGTCCAGTGGTGGTACGGGCACAACGCCGTAGGCTTTTTCCTGACCACGGGCTTTCTCGGGATGATGTACTACTTCGTGCCCAAGCAAGTCGGGCGCCCGGTGTACTCCTATCGCCTGTCCATCGTGCACTTCTGGGCGCTGATCACCCTGTACATCTGGGCCGGCCCGCACCACCTGCACTACACCGCGCTGCCGGACTGGGCCCAGTCCCTGGGCATGGCCATGTCGCTGATCCTCCTGGCCCCGAGCTGGGGCGGCATGATCAACGGCATGATGACCCTCTCCGGGGCCTGGCATAAGCTGCGCACCGACCCGATCCTGCGCTTCCTGGTGCTGTCCCTGGCGTTCTACGGCATGTCCACCTTCGAGGGCCCGATGATGGCGATCAAGACCGTCAACGCCCTGTCCCACTACACCGACTGGACCATCGGCCACGTACACGCCGGTGCCCTGGGCTGGGTGGCGATGATCACCTTCGGGGCCATCTACCACATGGTGCCCAAGGTCTTCGGCCGCGAGCAGATGTACAGCGTGCCGCTGATCAACCTGCACTTCTGGCTCGCCACCATCGGCACCGTGCTGTACATCGCCTCGATGTGGGTCAATGGCATCACCCAGGGCCTGATGTGGCGCGCGGTGAACGAAGACGGCACCCTCACCTACTCCTTCGTCGAGGCCCTGGTGGCCAGCCATCCGGGGTTCGTGGTGCGTTTCGCCGGCGGCGTGTTCTTCCTCAGCGGCATGCTGCTGATGGCCTACAACACCTGGCGCACCGTGCGCGTTGCCGATGAGCGCCTGGCGCTGAGCGACGCCCGGATCGCCTGACCCACCTGCCCCACGCCGGCCCCCGTGGCCGGCGTGTTGCGTTTCAGGGAGCCTGAAAACCCATGGATATACTGCTCAACCTGCTGGGGGTGGCGTTTCTCTACCTCTGCATCGAGTACTGCCTGCGTCACCAGAGTGCCAAGAGCCTGGACGACGCCAGCCTGATCCCCTTCGCCGACGACCCCGACGTAGCCCGCCGGGTGGAGCTGGCCACGGGCAAGAAAATCAACGCCGTGGCGCCGGAGGAAGCCAAGCCGGGTTGGATAAACCTGGATATGTAGAGCGCTTTGGCTGGCAAGCCAGCGCCAGCAATCCCCTGTAGGAGCCGGCTTGCCGGCGAAGGGGCCAGCACGCCTCGCGCAATCCCGGGCATCGCTTTCGCTGGCAAGCCAGCTCCTACAGTGGGGGTATTGGCCGGGTCAGGCGCGCTCGCGGGGGATCAGGCTCTGCAACTGAGCGGCGAGGAAATTGCCGTCAAAGGCAAAGACGTCAGGGTCCTTCAAGCCGTTGGTCTTGCGCCATTGCCAGCCGCCCGAAGCCTCGCCGACCAGGGACACGCTGCCCAGCCGCGCCGCAGTCAGGCCGATCACCGCCAGGGAAATCTGCCCTTGGGGGCCCATCACATCCGGCACGAACTCCACCGGTTTGCCGGCGATATGGATGGTCAGCTTCTCGCTCTTGAAGGTCGAGACCTCCAGCGGCACCGCCGGGCTGAAGGCCACATAGGGCTCGCGTTGCAACGCCAGCAGGTCCGGCAGCAATACCGGCGCCAGCCAGTCTTCGATCTGCCCGAACAATTGATGAATGCGACGCGCCCAGACCACCGACTGGCTGTCGAACAGCTGCTTCTTGTGGGCTTCACTGGCCGCGTAGTGGCGCAGCATCTCGCCCAGTTGCTGGATATCGTCCATTGTGCTGTGTCCCTGGCTTCGACCTTTGAGAACAGCAGGTCGCCGGCCCTGAGCATGGCAGATGCCGGTGTCGGGCGTTGAGTTGTTTGCCCGCCGGCTCGCCGAGCCCTGTAGCTGCGCCCACCGATGATGATCCTGCGGGCCGCTGGCGACGATCACTGGCGAGGCGTTACCAGGGTATCCGCCGCTCGGCGCTGAAACTGCAGCCGGTACTGACGCGGCGTCAGGCCGATGGCTTGGCGCAAGGCGCTGCCCAGGTGGGACTGATGGGCAAAACCACAGTCCTGGGCAACCGCCGCCAGGGGCAGGTCCGTGTGCTCCAGCAGCCGCCGGGCCGCTTGCAGCCGCACCTCGGTGATCCAGGCATGGGGCGTGATGCCTACAGCACGACGAAAGTCGCGCAGCAGGCGCAGTTCGTTGTGGCCGTAGGTCAGGGCCAGTTGCGCCAGTGACAGGGGCCGGGCGTATTCATCGGCCATCTGTTGCAGCACCTGCCCCAAATCCGGGGCCGGGGCCGGGGCTGGCGCCGCACGACCGGGCTGGGCCAGCCCCAGAAACGCCAGCGCGCATTGCTCCAGGGCCAGCTCATCGGCCTCGGGCGCCAGCAGCAGGCGCCTGGCTTCGCGCCCCAGGGCCAGGGCGCGGGCATGCCCCGGGCTCTGCATCCGGCGCTGGCCAGGAACCAGCGGCGTCGCGCCCTGCCAGCGCAGCAGCAGGTATTCGCCGCCCATGGCGGATTCGGAAAACACCTCAATGCCTGCGGGCGTCAGGGCCAGGGTGCCGGGCCAGGTATCGAAATCCTCGCGGCGGTCGGAGTCGATGGCATGCACCCCGCGCTGGCGTTCCAGGGTCACCCCCAAGGTCTGCCACTGGGCCGGATCGCGGGCGCTGTAGGCCGCGGCCGGCAGCAGTTGCAGCAGCAGGCGGCCGTCCAGCAGGCGATGTTCGAGCACCTGGGGCATGTGAAATTTCCTGATAGATCGCCACCCGTGGCGGCGTGAAACTGAGGCTTACCCAACCGCACCACAGAGGAGTTGCCCATGCGCACCATCGGCCTGATCGGCGGCATGAGCTGGGAGTCCAGCGCCGAATACTATCGCCTGATCAATCAGCAGGTTCGCGATCGACTGGGGCCGCTGCGTTCAGCGCGGCTGTTAATGTACAGCGTCGACTTCGGGCCTGTCGAACAGGCCCAGCATGCCGGGCGCTGGGACGACGCGGCGGCGATCCTGGTGGAGGCAGCCCGGCGCCTGGAAGCCGGCGGCGCCGAATGCGTGGTGCTCTGCACCAACACCATGCACAAGGTCGCCGGGCAGATAGAGGCCGCCATTGGAGTGCCCTTTGTGCATATTGCCGACCCCGTGGTGCAGGCCGCCCAGGCAGCCGGCACCCTGAGCGTGGGGCTGCTGGGCACAGCCTTCACCATGGAGCAGGCGTTCCTCAAAGGCCGCCTGGAAGACCAGGGCCTGAAGGTGCTGGTGCCCGATGCAGCGCAGCGCCAGGCGGTGCACCGCATCATCTATGAGGAGCTGTGCGTGGGCGTTGTCAGCGAGAGCTCGCGGCGGCTGTACCAACACGTGATCGACGGGCTCCAGGCCCGTGGTGCCGAGGCGATCATCCTCGGCTGCACGGAAATCGGCCTGCTGCTCAAGCCCGAGCACAGCGCCCTGCCCCTGTTGGACACCACCGAATTGCATGCCCGGGCGGCGGTGGATTTCGCTTTGCTGGAGTGAACGTCAAGGCCCGCAGGGCCTTGCATGGCGATCGCCTGGATCCCTGCCTCTGCTGCGGAGCCGATCGTCCGAACGCGGCCCGAGCCTGCGGCAGCGGCTACACGAACCCGGTCTCAACGACGCAAGCGCGCCATGCTCAGCACATCGACATAACCGCCGTCGCGTACGGCGTAGTCGCGCAACTGGCCTTCGGTTTCGAAGCCGAACTTGAGGTACAGGCCGATGGCGGCCTGGTTGTCGGCATACACCGTCAACTCCACCCGGCGCAGGTTCATCCAGTTGTCGGCCACCTCCAGCACGGCCGCCAGCAGGCGGCTGCCGATGCCCTGGCGTTGCCAGGCCGGGGATACGCCCATGCCGATATCGGCGCAATGGGCCCGGCGCACCCGCGCCACCTGCAGCAGGCTGCAACTGCCGATCACCGCACCCTGGTGCAGGGCAACCAGGGGCACCAGCCCCTCGTTTTCCTGCCCCAGCCCGACGCGCTTGCGCCACAACTCGCGGGACTGGTAAGGCAGTTGCAGGGTCTGGGCCGCCACACTGGGTTCGCTGTACAGCGCCGTCAGGCCGTCGATATGAGCTTCGTTGCACCGCTCGATGACGATGGTGGGATGGGCGTTGGGCATGGCGAGGTCATCCTTGAAGTCGAAGTGGCCATCGAGTGTACGGGCATGCGCCTCTGGATGACGAGGGCAATGGTGCTCGTTCGCCGCCAAGGAACCGTCGCGCAGGCACACCC
>NZ_VYKE01000140.1:0-13209 GCF_032424515.1 Pseudomonas sp. JV245A | reverse complement strand
GCCCGCCGTTGTGGATACTCGACGAACCCTTCACCGCCCTCGACAAGCAGGGCGTGGCCCAGCTCGAAGAACACCTGGCGGGCCATTGCGAGCGCGGCGGCATGGTGGTCCTGACCACCCACCACAGCCTGGCCCGCATGCCTTCTGGCTACCGTGACATTGACCTGGGACGGTGGGCTGCATGAGTGTGTTTGCCCTGTTGGTGGCCCGTGAAGCGCGCCTGTTGTGCCGGCGCCCGGCGGAACTGGCCAACCCCTTGGTATTTTTCGCAATCGTTGTCGCACTGTTCCCCCTGGCCGTGGGACCTGAGACACAATTGTTGCAAACCTTGTCTCCGGGGCTGGTCTGGGTAGCGGCCCTATTGTCCGTCCTGCTCTCGCTGGACGGGCTTTTTCGCAGTGATTTCGAGGATGGATCCCTGGAGCAGTGGGTCCTTTCGCCGCACCCCCTGGCTCTTCTGGTTCTGGCCAAGGTACTGGCACACTGGGTGTTTTCCGGGTTGGCACTGGTCTTGCTCGCGCCCTTGCTGGCGGTGATGCTGGGGCTGCCTGCCGCCTGTCTGCCGGTGCTGCTGATGTCCCTGCTGCTGGGGACCCCGGTGCTCAGCCTGCTGGGCGCAGTAGGCGCGGCATTGACGGTGGGGCTCAAGCGTGGCGGCCTGCTGCTGGCGCTGCTGATCCTGCCGTTGTACATCCCGGTACTGATTCTCGGCAGTGGCGCCCTGCAGGCGGCATTGCAGGGCATGCCGGCAACCGGTTACCTGCTCTGGCTTGGGAGCCTGACCGCCCTGGCAGTAACCTTGACACCCTTTGCAATAGCGGCTGGCCTGAAGATCAGCGTCGGCGAATAATAATGAGGTCTGATCATTTTTTGATCACTTCTTTCTGAGAAAAGACCCAGGCTTTTCGACCACGAAAAGCACCCGTGATGGAAATAGTGAATGAACTGGACTTGGTTTCATAAGCTCGGCTCGCCTAAATGGTTTTACGGCATCAGTGGCAAGCTGCTGCCCTGGCTGAGTGTTGCCGCCGTGTTGCTGATCGGCCTCGGCGTGGTCTGGGGCCTGGCCTTTGCGCCACCGGATTACCAGCAAGGCAACAGTTTCCGCATCATCTACATCCATGTGCCGATGGCGATGCTGGCCCAGTCCTGCTACGTCATGCTGGCCGTGTGCGGTGTGGTCGGGCTGGTGTGGAAAATGAAACTGGCCGATGTCGCCCTGCAATGCGCGGCGCCGATCGGGCACTCGATCACCTTCCTGGCCCTGGTGACCGGGGCTATCTGGGGCAAGCCGACCTGGGGTTCCTGGTGGGTCTGGGATGCCCGACTAACGTCGATGCTGATCCTGCTGTTTCTGTACGCAGGTCTGATTGCGCTCAATGCCGCCATCAGCAATCGTGACAGCGCCGCCAAGGCCTGTGCGGTGCTGGCGATTGTCGGGGTGGTGAATATCCCGATCATCAAATACTCGGTGGAATGGTGGAACACCCTCCACCAGGGCGCGACCTTCACCCTGACCGAAAAGCCTGCCATGCCGGTGGAAATGTGGCTGCCGCTGCTGCTGACCTCGTTGGGTTTCTACTGTTTCTTTGGTGTGCTGCTGTTGCTGCGCATGCGCCTTGAGGTGCTCAAGCGTGAAGCCCGGACCAGTTGGGTCAAGGCCGAAGTCCAACGCAGCCTGGAGGCCGCCCGATGAGCTTTGCATCCTTCAGCGATTTTCTCGCCATGGGCCATCACGGCCTCTACGTCTGGTCGGCCTATGGCATTTGCCTGGTGGTCCTGGCTCGTGAGCTGGTGGCGCCGATCCTGGCGCGCAAGCGCTATCTGCAACAAGAGGCGCGTCGTCTGCGCCGGGAGAACGGTAAGTGAATCCGCTGCGTAAAAAGCGTCTTTTGATCATCCTGGCGATTCTGGTCGGTGTCGGCATTGCCGTCGGCCTGGCCCTCAGCGCGCTGAAGGAAAACATCAACCTGTTCTACACCCCGACCCAGATCGCCAATGGCGAAGCACCGCTGGACACGCGGATCCGCGCCGGCGGCATGGTCCAGGCCGGTTCCCTGCAGCGTTCCGCCGACTCCCTGGACGTGAAATTCGTGGTCACCGACTTCAACAAGTCGGTGACCATCACCTACCGCGGCATCCTTCCGGACCTGTTCCGCGAAGGGCAGGGCATCGTTGCCCTGGGCAAGCTCAACGCCGATGGCGTGGTGGTGGCCGATGAAGTGCTGGCCAAGCACGACGAGAAGTACATGCCGCCGGAAGTCACCAAGGCCCTGAAAGACAGCGGCCAATCGGCACCGACACCAGCGAAAGAGGGTTAAGCCATGAGTTCCGCACTGTTCGTTCCCGAACTCGGTCACCTGGCGATGATCCTCGCCCTGTGCTTCGCCCTGGTCCAGGCCGTGGTGCCGCTGCTGGGGGCCTGGCGCGGTGATCGCCTGTGGATGAGCCTGGCCCAGCCGGCTGCCTGGGGCCAGTTCGCCTTCCTGGCGTTCGCCTTCGGCTGCCTGACCTACGCTTTCATGAGCGACGATTTCTCGGTGGCCTATGTCGCCAGCAACTCCAACAGCGCCTTGCCCTGGTACTACAAGTTCAGCGCCGTGTGGGGGGCTCACGAAGGCTCGCTGCTGCTCTGGGCACTGATCCTCGGTGGCTGGACCTTCGCCGTGTCGGTGTTCTCGCGCCAGTTGCCCCAGGTGATGCTGGCCCGGGTGCTGGCGGTGATGGGCATGATCAGCACCGGCTTCCTGCTGTTCCTGATCATGACCTCCAACCCGTTTTCGCGGATCCTGCCCCAAGTGCCGGCCGATGGTCGCGACCTCAACCCGCTGTTGCAGGACATTGGCCTGATCGTTCACCCGCCGATGCTCTACATGGGCTATGTGGGTTTTTCGGTGGCCTTCGCCTTCGCCATCGCCGCTTTGCTCGGCGGCCGCCTGGACGCCGCCTGGGCTCGCTGGTCGCGGCCCTGGACCATCGTGGCCTGGGCCTTCCTCGGCATCGGCATCACCCTGGGCTCCTGGTGGGCCTACTACGAATTGGGCTGGGGTGGCTGGTGGTTCTGGGACCCGGTGGAAAACGCCTCGTTCATGCCCTGGCTGGTGGGCACGGCGCTGATCCACTCCCTGGCGGTCACCGAAAAGCGCGGGGTGTTCAAGAGCTGGACCGTGCTGCTGGCGATTGCTGCCTTCTCCCTGAGCCTGCTGGGGACTTTCCTGGTGCGTTCCGGCGTCCTGACTTCGGTGCATGCCTTCGCCTCCGACCCTGAGCGCGGCGTGTTCATCCTGATTTTCCTGCTGTTCGTGGTGGGTGGTTCGCTGACCCTGTTCGCCCTGCGCGCGCCGGTGGTCAAGAGCCAGGTGGGCTTCAACCTCTGGTCGCGGGAAACCCTGCTGCTGGGCAACAACCTGGTGCTGGTGGTGGCGGCCTCGATGATTCTCCTCGGCACCCTGTACCCGCTGGTGCTGGACGCCCTGACCGGCGCCAAGCTGTCGGTGGGCCCGCCGTACTTCAACGCGCTGTTCATTCCGCTGATGGCCCTGCTGATGGTGGTGATGGCGGTGGGCGTGCTGGTGCGCTGGAAAGACACCCCGGTGAAATGGCTGGTGGGCATGCTCGGCCCGGTACTGCTGGGCAGCGTGGCCCTGGCCGTGGTTGCGGGCATCGCCTATGGCGACTTCAACTGGGCGGTGCTGGCGACCTTCCTGCTGGCGGCCTGGGTGCTGCTGGCCGGGGCTCGCGACATCGTCGACAAGACCCGGCACAAGGGCCTGATCAAGGGCCTGCCGAGCCTGACCCGCAGCTACTGGGGCATGCAGCTGGCGCACCTGGGCATCGCGGTCTGCGCCCTGGGCGTGGTGCTGTCGAGCCAGAACAGCGCCGAGCGCGATCTGCGCCTGGCGCCGGGCGAATCCATGGAACTGGCCGGCTATCACTTCATCTTCGAGGGCGCCAAGCACTTCGAAGGGCCGAACTTCACTTCCGACAAGGGCACCGTCCGCGTGGTGCGCAATGGCAAGGAAGTGGCGGTGCTGCATCCGGAGAAGCGCCTGTATACCGTGCAGAGTTCGATGATGACCGAGGCCGGGATCGATGCCGGCTTCACCCGCGACCTGTATGTGGCCCTTGGCGAGCCCCTGGGCGATGGCGCCTGGGCGGTACGGGTACACGTCAAGCCGTTCGTGCGCTGGATCTGGTTCGGCGGCCTGCTCACCGGTTTCGGTGGCTTGCTGGCGGCCCTGGACCGGCGCTACCGGGTCAAGGTTAAAAGCCGCGTGCGCGAAGCGCTGGGCATGACAGGAGCTACGGCATGAGACGCTGGATGATGATGCTGCCCCTGGCGGTGTTCCTGGTGGTGGCGGTGTTCCTCTATCGCGGGTTGTACCTGGACCCGGCCGAACTGCCGTCGGCGATGATCGGCAAGCCGTTCCCGGAGTTCTCCCTGCCGTCGGTGCAGGGCGACAAGACCCTGACCCGCGCCGACCTGCTGGGCAAGCCGGCGCTGGTCAACGTCTGGGGCACCTGGTGCATTTCCTGCCGGGTCGAGCACCCTGTACTGAACAAGCTGGCCGAGAAGGGCGTGGTGATCTACGGCATCAACTACAAGGACGTCAACGCCGATGCCCTGAAGTGGCTGGCCGAATTCCACAATCCCTACCTGCTGGACGTGCGTGATGAGGAGGGCTCCCTGGGCCTGAACCTGGGCGTCTACGGCGCTCCGGAAACCTTTTTCATCGACGCCAAGGGCATCATCCGCGACAAGTACGTCGGGGTGATCGACGAAGTGGTGTGGCGCGAGCAACTGGCCGCCAAGTACCAGGCCCTGGTCGACGAGGCCAAGCCATGAAGCGCTGGTTAGCCGCCGCCATCCTGGGCCTGGGCATCGCCGGCATGGCCCATGCCGCCATCGACACCTACCAGTTCGCCAACGACACCGATCGCGAACGGTTCCACGAGCTGACCAAGGAACTGCGCTGCCCCAAGTGCCAGAACCAGGACATCGCCGATTCCAACGCGCCGATTGCTGCCGACCTGCGCAAAGAGATTTTCCGCATGCTCGGCGAGGGTAAGGACAACCAGCAGATCATCGACTTCATGGTCGATCGCTACGGTGACTTCGTGCGCTACCGGCCGGCCCTGACCGGCAAGACTGCCTTGCTCTGGTTCGGCCCCGCCGGGTTGCTGCTGGGCGGGCTGGTGATCATTGTCGTGATTGTCCGGCGTCGGCGCGTGCAGCGCAGCGACAGCCCGAACACGCTTTCCGTCGAAGAGCGTCAGCGCCTCGACCAACTGCTGGATAAAAACCACCCATGATTGATTTCTGGCTTGCGGCAGGCCTGCTGCTCCTGATTGCCCTGAGTTTCCTGTTGATCCCGGTATTGCGTGAGCGTCGCGCTCAGCGTGAAGAGGATCGTACCGCGCTGAACGTGGCGCTTTATGAAGAGCGCGTGGCCGAACTGCACAGCCAGCAGCAGGAAGGCGTGCTCAGTGCCGAACAGATGGACAGTGGCCGTGCCGAAGCCGCGCGCGAACTGCTGGCCGATACCGAAGGCAGCGCTAACGTGCGCACTTCGCGCCTGGGCAAGCCGCTGCCGTTGCTGGCCGCGCTGCTGGTGCCGGTACTGGGCCTGGGCCTGTACCTGCATTTTGGTGCCAGCGACAAGGTCGAGCTGACCCGGGAGTTCGCCCAGGCGCCACAGTCCATGGAGGAAATGACCCGGCGCCTGGAGCGTGCGGTAGCGGCCCAGCCGGATTCCGCCGAAGGCCTGTACTTCCTCGGCCGAACCTACATGGCCCAGGACCGGCCGGCGGACGCGGCGAAGATCTTCGAACGCACCGTGGCCCTGGCCGGGCGTCAGCCCGAGCTGCTGGGGCAATGGGCCCAGGCGCAGTACTTTGCCGACAACAAGCAATGGTCGGACAAGGTCCAGGGCCTGACCGACGAAGCCCTGAAAGCCGACCCCAATGAAGTCACCAGCCTCGGGCTGCTGGGGATCGCCGCCTTCGAAGGCGGGCGTTTCCAGGAAGCCATCGACTACTGGAAGCGCCTGCAGGCGCAACTGCCGCCGGACGACAACTCCCGCGCCGCGTTGCAGGGCGGTATCGACCGCGCCAGCGAGAAGCTGGTGGCCAGTGGCGGCAAGGTTGCCAGCGAACCTGCGGCCAAGGCTCAGGCCAAGGGCGCGGTGCTCAAGGTCAGGGTCGACCTGGCGGCCGAGCTCAAGGCCAAGGTCCAGCCGGGCGACAGCGTGTTCATCTTCGCTCGCGCCACCCAGGGCCCACCCGCGCCGCTGGCGGCCAAGCGCCTGACCGTGGCCGACTTGCCGGCCACGGTCGAGCTGGCGGATGCCGACGCGATGATGCCGCAGTTGAAACTGTCGAACTTCCCTGAAGTCCAACTGGTTGCGCGCGTGTCCCGCGCCGGCCAGCCGACGGCCGGCGAGTGGGTCGGGCGCAGCCAGCCTCTGGCCAGCAGCACCACCGCTGCCCAGCAGCTGACCATCGACAGCCCGGATCAATAATCAGAGAAGCCGCCATGACCGCCATCGCTCGTATCACCCTGTTATCACTGGTCCTGGGGTTGAGCGCATGTACGGTCCATCGGCCGGTGCCCACCAGCTCCGAGCCGATCCCGCCGGCAGGGCCGAGCACACGCCCGGCCCCGTCCACGGCGCCGGGTACGCCCAGCGCGCCGATCCCCGCCGCCAAGCCCCTGCCACGCACCTCCGCCAGCTTCGCGCCGCCACCGGGCGGGCACAGCCATTGGGATGCGCGGTTGGGGGTCTATGTGCTGGATGACCAGAGCAACACCTTCTACCGCCAGCGCACCTACTACCGCTGGAACAATGGCTGGAGCCGCTCCATCAGCCCTGACGGGCCCTGGGAAGACACCGATATCCATGGTGTGCCCGCCGGGCTTGGTCGCCAGTTCCAGTAACCCTGTCCGATAAGCGCAGAGGCGCAGGCCAGAGCCTGCGCCCGGGCTGGATTATTTAAGCCTCGGGATGCCTGGCCGATACAGCGGGGTGTTCCCGAGTATCAGCCGTTGAGCGCCCGATGAAGAATGACCTGAACAAACCCTATTTCACGCCGATGGTGTTCTGGCTTGCGCTGATCTGTGTGCTGTTGCTGGTGTATGGCTTTGGCCCGGCCGAGGTGCCGGAGCTGATTTACCTGTCGCTGGAGCCGGTGTGCCTGCTGCTGGCATTCGTCTTCATGTACTACTTCTTCTGCTGGAGCCTGATCTCGGTCTTTCGCTTGGGCGAGATCGGCTGGAAGCGCGTGGACTACGCCTGGCTGCTGCTTGCGTCCCTGGCCCTGATCAGCGCCACCCAGGCGGTGCGCGTGGACTGGTTCCAGACCGACTACCAATTGGCGCAGCAGGCCCAGGCCGGGCTGCAGCGGCGTGTGGCCACGGAGATTGAGGACATGCTGGGCGCGGAGCACTGCAAGGCGGCCATCGCTCGCTACGAGCCCCAGGATGCGGCCCAGGTCAGCAGCCTGTGCGAGCGTTTTGCAGCGCTGGAGCGCACCGCGGACGGGCGCCTTTCGGTCTTGGCAGAGGTCAAGGTGCAGCAGGCGCTGGAGGATATCCGCGGCGAATACACGGCGGCTCCCATCCGCCAATGGCTGCAGGGCTTGAGTGAAAGCATCAAGGAACTGGAGCAGCAGCGGGCCGAGGTGCGGCGCCTGTACGGGTTGGTAACGGTCAGCGCTACCGAGAGGCTCTACAGCTACTTCGTGCCCTTGCTGCTGGTGATCGCCCTGGCATTGCGCGCCTCCAAGGTCACCGGCGAAGTGCTGCTCAAGGCACCACGGCGGCGCAAGCTGTGGCTGATCATCAACCGCCGCGTGGTCATCGATGGCCTGGGTTTTGCCCGTGGCGCCCGGGCTCGGCTGGATGAAGCCCTGGGCAATTGGCGGGTAGCCCGTTGGGGCGTGGTGCACCTGGGCTGCGACTTCATGGGCGCGCCCGGCCCCCAGGACACCCCGGTCCCGGTCACCCCGGGCTTCTATGAAAGTGAATTCCAATTGGCCAGCCTGGCCGACTTCGACAGCAGCGAGTTCGTCGAATGGGCCGCGACCCAGACCATCGACACTCTGTACCTGGTGGGGGAAACCGATGCCGGCCTGATCGGGCGCCTGCGGCTCTGGGGGGCGGCGGCCAATATCGAAGTCCTGGTGCGCGAACGCATCTGAGGCGCCCGCTCCTGTGCAGCTTGCCTGCCCGGGCAACTCCGGGCAGGGGCAAGGGCGCCGCGCCTTTTCCTCAGGCCCGGGCCGGGCGGCGGTTGTCCCGCACCAGCAGGAAACGCATCAAGGCCAGCAGCGGGAAGGCGCTGCCCACCAGCACGATGCCCAGCCAGCCGCCATGCTCGTACACCGCACTGGCAATCGAGGAGCCAAAGGCACCGCCGATGAAGATGCTGGTCATGTACAGCGCATTCAGGCGGCTGCGGCTGTGGGCGTCGAGGGCGTACACGGCGCGCTGGCCGAGCACCATGTTCATCTGCACGCAGAAATCCAGGACCACCCCGGTCACGGCCATGCCGATCACGCTGTAGGCCGGATGCACCAGGCTGGGGATGAAGCTCAGGGCCGCCAGCAGCATGGCCAGCAGTGAGGCGATGCGGGTATGGCCGGCATCTGCCAGGCGCCCGCTGATGGGCGCGGCGATGGCGCCGATGGCGCCCACCAGGGCAAAGATCGCGATCTGGCTTTGGCTCAGGCCGTGCTGGCGCGCCAGCTCCAGCGGTGCGGCGGTCCAGAACAGGCTGAAGGTGGCGAACAGGCAACCCTGGTAGAAGGCGCGCTGGCGCAGTACCGGTTGCTGGCGCAGCAAGTTGCCCAGGGAATGCAGCAGTTGGCCATAGGTGGCGCTGTGGGCCGGCTGGCGCTTGGGAATGGTGAGCATCAGCACCAGGCTGATGGCCGCCATCAGCAGCGCCGCGGCGATGAACATCGCCCGCCAGCCGAAGTGGTCGGCCACCACGCTGGACACCGGCCGGGCCAGGAGAATCCCCAGCAGCAGGCCGCCCATGATCCCGCCCACCACCCGGCCCCGGGTTTCCTCGGGGGCCAGGTGCGCGGCCAAGGGAATCAGGATCTGCACCGACACCGAACTGAAGCCGATCAACAGCGACACCAGGAGAAAGGCATTGGGCTGCTGGATAAAGGCCGCGCCCAGCAGGCTGGCAATCGCCACCAGGGTGGTGCAGATCATCAGCCGGCGGTTTTCCAGCAAATCGCCCAGGGGCACCAGGAAGAACAGGCCCAGGGCGTAGCCGATCTGGGTCAGCGACACGATCAGGCTGGCCAGGGCGCTGGACAGGCCGAGGTCCGGGGCAATCAGCTCGATGATCGGTTGTGCGTAGTAGATGTTGGCGACTATGGCCCCGCAGCAGAAGGCGAACAGCAGCACCATGCCTCGGGTCATTGTCGCGCTGCCGGTGGGCAGAGCCTGGGTCGTGGAATTCATTGGCGATCTCTGGGGCAAGCGCAAGGAGCGAGGTCGGCAAGACCCCGTGGCAAAGCGATGGAGCGGGCCGGGTGGCAAAGGTCAGCGATCGAATGATGAAGGCCCGTTGAGTACCGGGGCGTGTCGCTGTCGAGGGGCGATGATACATTTACTTACATCCTGTTCGATAGCATGCTCATGCTCCCCCGGGGCCTTGCAGTCGACTGACGGGCTCTGTGCACCCATTGCCTTGAGGAATCCGTTCCATGAATCGGTCTTTGCCTGGTTTGTTGTGCAACCTTCAATGCCTGGCCCTGGCGTTCCTGCTGGGCAGCGCCGCGGCCCTGGCCCAGGATGCGCCGGGCATGCGCATTGGCGTACGCGGGGAAATCACCGGGGTCGGCGGCGACGTGGTGCGGGTGCACGTCAACAGTGGGGAGAATGTCAGCGTCGAGCTGACGCCCCAGACCCAGGTGCGTGCCGTGACCCTGGCCAATATCGAGGACATCAAGCCCGGCAGCTACATCGGCTCGGCGGCCATGCCCATGGCCGACGGCACCCTCAAGGCGCTGGAAGTGCATGTGTTTCCCCCGCAGTTGGCCGGTACGGGTGATGGCCACCGGCCTTTCGACCTGGCCAAGGGCAGCAGCATGACCAACGGCAGCGTCGGTGACCTGGTGGTGAGCAACGGCCGCACCCTGACCGTCAACTACAAGGGCGGCCAGCAGAAGATCCTGGTGCCGGACGATGTGCCCATCGTCAACCTGACTCCCGGCGACCGCAGCCTGCTCAAGGTCGGGGTCAAGGTGGTGATGTTCGTTACCCAGAGCGATGACGGCAAACTCACCGCGCAGTCGATCTCCGCCGGCAAGGATGGGGTCGCGCCGCCGATGTAGGCCGCTGCTGCACGGGGTTGCCACCAGGCGGGTGGGGGCTTGCATTGCCAAATGTTGCTGCGCGCGGGTTGCAGTGGAAGTCGGCAAAGGCTTGGTTTACGGTTTCCGGTCGTTCAATGCGCCGGGAGTGCCTTATGGAAAAGTCGACGTTCAACCCAGCCAGTGTGTTCAATTCCTTGCAATACGGTTTCAGCCAGGCGGTGGAGGTGCGCGGTGGGCGGCGCCTTCTGCTTTCCGGCCAGGTGGGTGTGGATGAGCAGGAGCGCACCGTGGGCCCGGGCCTGCGGGAGCAGACCGAGCAGGCCTTCGACAATATCGCCCGGGTCCTGGCCGAGGCGGGTGGCCGGCTGGCGGATGTGGTGATGCTGCGGATCTACATCGCCGAAGCGGCCCGCAACCAGCAGGAGCACATCAGCGCAGTCTTGCTCGAACGCTTTGCCAGCCAACCGCCGGCGTCTTCGTGGATCATCGTCAGCGGGCTGTCGCTGCCAGAGTGGCTGATCGAAGTCGAGGCGGAGGCGGTGCTGGAGGAGCGCCATCAGGCCGCCGAAGCGACGCTGTTCACTCCGGCGCGAGCCCTCTGAGCGCCATGCCTGGGGCATAAAAAAAGCGACCCCGGAGGTCGCTTTTTTCATTCACCCGCGAGGGGTCACTTGGCGTTGGTGTAGATCTGGTCGAAGATCCCGCCGTCGTTGAAGTGGGTCTTCTGCACGCTGCGCCAGTCGCCGAAGGTCTTCTCCACCGAGAGGAAGTCGACTTTCGGGAAGCGATCGGTGTACTTGGCCAGCACTTTCGGGTCCCGTGGGCGCAGGTAGTTGTTGGCGGCGATTTCCTGGCCTTCCGGCGACCACAGGTACTTGAGGTATTCCTCGGCGGCGGCGCGGGTGCCTTTCTTCTCTACCACCTTGTCCACCACCGATACCGGCGGCTCGGCTTCGGCGGACACACTCGGGTAGATCACCTCGAACTGGTCGCGACCGAATTCGCGGGCGATCATCTCCGCTTCGTTCTCGAAGGTCACCAGCACGTCGCCGATCTGGTTGGTCATGAAGGTGGTGGTGGCGGCGCGGCCACCGGTGTCGAGCACTGGCGCCTGCTTGAACAGCTTGCCGACGAAGTCCTTGGCCTTGTTCTCATCGCCGCCGTTCTTGAGCACATAGCCCCAGGCCGAGAGGTAGGTGTAGCGGCCGTTACCCGAGGTCTTGGGGTTGGGCACTATCACCTGCACGCCGTCCTTGAGCAGGTCCGGCCAGTCCTTCAGGGCCTTGGGGTTGCCCTTGCGGACGATGAACACGGTGGCCGAGGTGAACGGCGCGCTGTTGTTCGGCAGGCGGGTCACCCAGTTGTCCGGCACCAGCTTGCCGTTGTCCGCCAGGGCGTTGATGTCGGTGGCCATGTTCATGGTGATGACATCCGCCGGCAGGCCGTCGATTACCGAGCGCGCCTGTTTGCTGGAGCCGCCGAAGGACATCTGCAGGGTGATGTTCTCGTTGTGCTCGGCTTTCCAGTGTTTCTGGAAGGCGGCGTTGTAGTCCTTGTAGAAGTCGCGCATCACGTCGTAGGAAACGTTGAGCAGGGTCGGTGCGGCCTGGGCGACGCTGCCCAGGGCCAGGCCGGCGGCCAGTAGCGAGGCGCTGAAGAGTTTTTTCACTGCACATTCCTTTTGTTCGAGAGTGAAGGCAATTTGCCGCCGACTATAGCCGGGGCGCTATATCTCTTTAAAGATTAAAAAGTACTTTGCTTATTCCAGTTTCCTGAATAGCGCATTGCCGCAGCGGGAACAGAAGGCCGCGGCGGGTTCGTGGGTGTTCTTGCGGCACACCGGGCAGTCGTGCTTGAGCTGCTCGCCGCGCATGGCGCTGGCCAGTTCCGCGGTGAAGATCCCGGTGGGCACGGCGATGATCGAGTAACCGGTGATCATCACCATGGACGAGATCACCTGGCCGATCACGGTCTTGGGCACGATGTCGCCGTAGCCTACGGTGGTCAGGGTGACGATGGCCCAGTAGATGCCCTTGGGAATGCTGGTGAAACCGTGCTCCGGGCCTTCGACCACGTACATCAGGGTGCCGAACACCGTAACCAGGGTGCAGACGCTGAGCAGGAACACCAGGATCTTCTGCTTGCTGCCGCGCAGGGCGTCCAGCAGGTAGTGGGCCTGCTTGAGGTAGGGCGCCAGCTTGAGCACGCGAAAGATCCGCAGCATGCGGATGATGCGGATGATCAGCAGGTATTGGGCGTCGCTGTAATACAGGGCGAGGATCCCCGGAACGATCGCCAGCAGGTCCACCAGGCCATAGAAGCTGAAGGCATAGCGCAGCGGCCGGGGGGAGCAGTACAGGCGCAGCCCGTACTCGATGGCGAAGATCAGGGTGAAACCCCATTCGATGTAGGCCAGGACGTTGGCGTAGTTGCGATGGACCTCGTCGATGCTGTCGAGGATCACGATCACCAGGCTGGCGAGGATGATCAGCAGCAGGGTGCTGTCAAAGCGCCTCCCCGCCACCGTATCGGTCTGGAAGATCATTACGTAGAGGCGCTGCCGCCAGTTGTCGCTGTTGCCCATGGAAATCGCCTGAATCGAAAGTCAGCGAAGCCTAGGGGGATTTGCCGGGGGAGCGCAAGGCGCGTCGCCCCGCACGTTGCGGCCCAGCACCCGGTCGACGGTGTGCACCAGCCAGCAGGCCAGGACAAAGGGTGCGGTCAGGGGCGCAAGACCCAGGGCGACCAGCCCCGGGCTGATCAGCAGTGCCAGCAGCATCCCCAGCAGCGGCCGCCAGGGGTGCCGGGCCTGCTGGCCCAGGGCCAGGGCGACCAGGGCGCAGTTGTAGCCGCCCAGGCCCTGCAGGGCCTGGG
>NZ_VYKE01000014.1:0-78807 GCF_032424515.1 Pseudomonas sp. JV245A | reverse complement strand
CCAGGCTCAGCAAGCCGGACAGAATCCACCCAGCATCGAGTTCTATGACAGCTCGCGCCTAAGCTCGCTGGATGACTTCTACCGCAAGGCTCAGGCCGCTGGCGTGCAACTGGTCGTCGGCCCACTGGAAAAGCCCCTGGTCAAGCAACTTGCCGCTCGCCCGCAGCTGCCGATCACCACCCTGGCCCTGAACTACAGCGAAGGCGAACAAGGCCCGGCGCAGTTGTTCCAGTTCGGCCTGGCAGCCGAAGACGAAGCCCGCGAGGTTTCCCGTCGCGCCCGCGCCGATGGCCTGCACCGCGCCGCCGCTCTGGTTCCGAAAGGCGAATGGGGCGATCGCGTGCTCAAGGCATTCCGTCAGGATTGGGAAGCCAACGGTGGTAGCGTAATCGGTATCGAACGCGTCGATCAGCCCGTCGCCCTGGCACAGCAGATTGCCGACCTGTTCCAGTTGCGCCAGAGCGAAGGCCGCGCCAAGAGCCTGCAGAGCACCGTAGGCACCCAGGTAGCCGCACAGCCATCACGTCGCCAGGATATCGAGTTCATTTTCCTCGCCTCCACTCCGCAACAGGCGCAGCAAATCAAGCCGACCTTGAACTTCCAATACGCTGGTGATGTACCGGTCTACGCCACCTCCAATGTGTTCAGCGCCAGCGGCGACCAGAACCAGTACAACGACATGAACGGTGTGATGTTCTGCGAAACCCCATGGCTGCTGGATGCCAACGGCCCGCTGCGCCGCCAGGTCACCGCACAATGGCCGCAAGCCGGCGGCAGCCTAGGGCGCCTGTATGCCATGGGCGTCGACGCCTATCGATTGGCGCCACGCCTGGGCCAACTCAAGGCCCTGCCAGACAGCCGGATAGAAGGTGAATCCGGCAGCCTGGGCATGGCTGCCGGGCAACGCATCGAGCGTCAGCTGCCATGGGCCAAGTTCGTCGGGGGCCAGGTGACCCGCCTGCCCGATACGCTGCGCTAATGCTCCAAGGATCAAGCCAGCACAGCGGACGAGATGCCGAAAGCCAAGCGCTTCGGCATCTCCAACAGCACGGACTGCGCCTGCTGGCGCAGAACTGGTTGTGTAAACGCGGCGAGCTTGATCTGGTCATGCTTGACGGCGATACAGTAGTATTCGTCGAAGTCCGCTACAGAAAACACACGCAATGGGGTGGCGCACTGGGCAGTATCGATGGGCGCAAGCGTCAAAAACTGATCCTTGCCGCGCAGCTTTTCCTGCAAAGCGAATCACGCTGGTCCAGCCATCCTTGCCGTTTCGACGTGGTCGCCATTGACGGCGCCTCGGGTGCAGAAGCCCGCTTGAACTGGCTACGCAATGCCTTCGACAGCTGAAAGAAGCCCTCAGGCCGCACCCATTTTCACTCAACTTTTTTGCTCTTTGCTTTGCGGGCTGCACATTTACGTGCCACCAAGCCGCGCCACTTAAGGTCACACAGATGGACATGCAATCCCGAATTCGCCAGCTTTTTCAGGCCAGTATCGACACCAAGCAACAGGCGATGGACGTACTTGCACCGCACATCGAGCAAGCCAGCCAGGTCATGGTCAACGCCCTGCTGAACGAGGGCAAGATGCTCTCTTGCGGCAACGGCGGCTCCGCCGGCGATGCCCAGCATTTCTCCTCCGAACTGCTCAACCGCTTCGAGCGCGAACGCCCGAGCCTGCCGGCCATTGCCCTGACTACCGACAGCTCTACCATCACCTCGATCGCCAACGACTACAGCTACAACGAAGTCTTCTCCAAGCAGATCCGCGCCCTGGGCCAGCCCGGTGATGTGTTGCTGGCGATTTCCACCAGCGGCAACTCCGCAAACATTATTCAAGCGATCCAGGCCGCACATGATCGCGAAATGATTGTCGTAGCATTGACCGGTCGTGACGGCGGCGGCATGGCTTCCCTGCTGCTGCCTGAAGATGTCGAGATCCGCGTACCGGCCACCGTCACTGCACGCATTCAAGAAGTCCACCTGCTGGCGATCCATTGCCTCTGCGATCTGATCGACAGCCAATTGTTCGGGAGTGAAGAATGACCCCTAATCGCCTTGGCCTCCTGGCCTTGACCTTGTGCCTGAGCATCACTGGTTGCAGCTCGGTGATTACCGCCACCCGCGACAAACCCATCGATGATGACCGCGGCACCCGCACCTTTGGCAGCAAGATCGACGACTCGCTGATCGAGACCAAAGTCGCCGTCAACGTCGCCAAAGCCAGCCCAGACCTGGAAAACAACTCGCACATCGTTGTCACCAGCTTCAACGGCATCGTCCTGCTGGCCGGACAAACACCCCGCCCGGACCTCAAGGCCATGGCCGAACAGGCCGCCAGCGAAGTGCAGCGCGTCAAGAAGGTGCACAACGAACTACAGGTACTGCCACCTTCCGGCTTCCTGGCCCGCCAGAACGATGGCTGGCTGACCACCAAGATCAAGACCCAGATGCTCACCGACGCCAGCGTGCCCGCCTCGCGAATCAAGGTGGTAACCGAGAACGGCATCGTCTACCTGCTGGGCTTGCTGACCCAACAGGAGGCCACCCAGGCCACCAACCTGGTTCAAGGCGTGTCCGGTGTGCAGAAGATCGTCAAACTGTTCGAATACATCGACTGACACACAACCGCGAGATACAAAAAAGGCGATCCGGATGGATCGCCTTTTTTATTACTTGACCACTTTCAAGCTGGGTCGGCCACTGGGGCGCGGCGGCTCACTGTCCGGTGGCGGCAGGTCGTCATCCGGCTCGAGATCATCCTCTTCATCCAGAGGCGACTCCAGATCGAAGACCATGCCCTGGCCATTCTCACGGGCATAGATCCCCAGGATCGCCGCAACCGGCACATGCAGGCTGTGCGGCACACCACCGAAGCGCCCTTCGAAGGTCACTACGTCGTTATCCATATGCAGATGACGCACGGCACTGGGAGAAATGTTCAGGACGATCTGCCCATCACTGGCAAAGCCCTGGGGCACCTGCACTGCCGGATAGTCGGAATTGACCAGCATGTGCGGGGTGCAATCGTTGTCCACAATCCACTCATAGAGCGCGCGGACCAGATAAGGTCGACTGGAGTTCATAGCGGCTCCTTAAGCCTCAGCGCATATCGCGTTCGACACCAGACAGACTCGCCTGGAAAGCCTCACGCGCAAATTGGCGTTCCATATAATCAAGCAACGGCTTGGCCTGCCGCGGCAGTTCGATACCCAGGACCGGCAATCTCCAGAGTATGGGCAGTAGGCAGCAGTCCACCAGACTTTGTTCCTCACTGAGGAAAAATGGCTTGTCGGCAAACAAAGGAGAAACACCCGTCAGGCTTTCACGCAATTCCTTGCGCGCCTGCACTCGAGCAGCCTCCTTGGTCCGCGGATCAAGAATCAGATCCACTTGCCCGCACCAGTCACGCTGGATCCGGTGTATCAGCAGACGGCTGTTGGCTCGCGCCACAGGATAAACCGGCAGCAGTGGCGGATGCGGATAACGCTCATCCAGGTACTCCATCACCACTGTCGACTCCCACAACGCCAGGTCGCGGTCGACCAGCGTTGGCAAGCTCCCATAAGGGTTCACTTCGATCAGCTTCGGCGGCTGACGCCCCGCCTCCACACTGATGATCTCGGCGCTGACACCCTTCTCTGCGAGCACAATGCGCACCCGGTGGGAATAGTGGTCGGCGGGGTCGGAGTAACAGGCCAACCGATTGGTCACGCCCATGGCGATCCTCCTCGCTTGTTGAAATTATCGGAAGCAGAAAAAACGAGCGCGCCCTCAGGGCGCCTCTGGTAACCCCCGAATGATACAGGGTTGTTACAGTTTCAGAGACGCCCTTGGGCGCGCACGTTCAACAACTGATGCTTAAAACGCTATCAATGCACATCCTTCCAGTATTCGCGCTTGAGCAGATAGGCGAACACGAAGAAGAAGGCCAGGTACAGCAGTACGTAGGTACCGATGCGCTGGTGCTGCAGCTTGACCGGGTTGGCCGAGTAAGCCAGGAAGGTCACCAGGTTCTTGACCTTCTCGTCGAACTGAGCCTCGTTGAGAGTCCCGGTGTTCTCCTTGATGGTCAGCTGGTCACAGGCTTCATGAGTCAGCGGCGTGCCGGTCAGCGGATCGTATTGCTTCTTGCCGTCTTCGACGATCTGCACCTGCTTGCAACCGATCACCTGGCGACCCTGCAGGCCAACCAGAACGTTAGGCATGCCCACGTTCGGGAAAACCTTGTTATTCACACCCCAAGGGCGCGCCGGGTCCTCATAGAAGGACTTGAGGTAGCCATAGAGCCAGTCGGTACCCCGCACACGGGCCACCAGGGTCAGATCCGGTGGCGCAGCGCCAAACCAGGTCTTGGCATCTGCCGGCTGCATGCCGATGTTCATGTGGTCACCGATCTTGGCGCCGGTGAAGACCAGCTTGCTCAACATCAGATCGTGAGGGATACCCAGATCGTCGGCAACCCGCTCATAACGCTGGAACTTGGCGCTGTGGCAGCCCATGCAGTAGTTGGCAAAGGTACGCGCGCCGTCTTGCAGGGCAGCTTTGTCGGCCAGGTCGATATCGACCCTCTCCAACTCAGGGCCGCCGTGCTCGGCCGCGAAAGACAATACAGGCATAGCAGCAAGAATCAGTACAGCAAATAGCTTTTTCATCAGCCAGTCACCCTTTCCGGAACCGGTTTGGTCTTCTCGAGCCTGGTGTAGAACGGCATCAGAATGAAGTAGGCGAAGTACAGGAAGGTACATACCTGCGACAGCAGCGTACGGCCCGGAGTCGGTGCCAATACACCCAGCACACCCAGGATCACGAACGAGATGCAGAACACCAGCAGCCAGATCTTGCTCAGCCAGCCTTTGTAGCGCATGGACTTGACCGGGCTACGGTCGAGCCAAGGCAGCACGAACAGCACGGCAATGGCAGCACCCATGGCAATGACGCCCATGAGCTTGTCCGGCACCGCACGCAGGATCGCGTAGAACGGGGTGAAGTACCACACCGGAGCAATGTGCTCAGGCGTCTTGAACGGGTTGGCCTGTTCGAAGTTCGGCTTCTCGAGGAAATAGCCACCCATTTCCGGGAAGAAGAACACGATCGAGCAGAAGATGAAGAGGAACACCACTACGCCGACGATATCCTTCACGGTGTAGTAAGGGTGGAAAGGAATACCATCCAGCGGGATGCCGTTCTCATCCTTGTTCTTCTTGATGTCGACGCCATCCGGGTTGTTCGAACCCACTTCGTGCAGTGCCAGGATGTGCAGCACCACCAGACCGAGGATCACGATCGGCAGGGCAACAACGTGCAAGGCGAAGAAGCGGTTCAGGGTGATACCGGAAATCAGGTAGTCACCGCGGATCCACTGAGTCAGGTCGTCGCCGATGACTGGGATCGCACCGAACAGCGAGATGATCACCTGGGCGCCCCAGTAGGACATCTGGCCCCACGGCAGCAGGTAGCCCATGAAGGCCTCGGCCATCAGTGCCAGGTAGATCAGCATGCCGAACAGCCACACCAGCTCACGGGGCTTCTGGTAGGAACCGTAGAGCAGGCCACGGAACATGTGCAGATAGACCACGATGAAGAACGCCGAAGCGCCGGTGGAGTGGAGCAGACGCAGAATCGCGCCGTACTCGACGTCGCGCATGATGTATTCAACGGAAGCGAAGGCCTCTTCCGCCGAAGGGGTGTAGCTCATGGTCAGCCAGACACCGGTTACGATCTGGTTGACCAGAACCAGCAGCGCCAGGGAGCCAAAGAAATAGAAGAAGTTGAAGTTCTTCGGAGCGTAATACTTGCTGAGATGGTCTTCCCACATCTTGGTCGCGGGGAAGCGCGCATCAACCCAATCCATGAACTTGCTCATCACGCTTTCTCCGTGTCGACGCCAATGACGATGATGTCATCCGACTCATAGGAATGCGGGGGTACTGGCAGGTTCAAAGGCGCAGGTTGCGACTTGTAGACGCGACCAGCCAGATCGTAGTGGGAACCGTGGCAAGGGCAGAAATAGCCACCTACCCAGTCCTTGCCCAGATCCGCGGGCGCCACTTCAGGACGGAAGGTCGGAGAACAGCCCAGGTGGGTGCAGATACCGATCAGCAGCAGAATCTCTGGCTTGATCGAACGCACTTCCGGGTCGACGTAGGTTGGTTGTACTGAGTTCTTGGAGTCAGGGTCAGACAACTGGCCCTCGATCTTTTTAAGATTCCCCAGGATTTCCTCGGTACGGCGGACGATGAATACCGGCTGACCACGCCATTCAGCAATCATCTGCTGACCTGGGTCGATCTTGCTGATATTCACCTTCACCGGTGCACCTGCGGCTTTCGCCTTGGCACTGGGAAACCATGACCCCACGAACGGGACCGCAGCCCCCACCGCTCCAGCAGCACCCACCACGGATGTGGCTGCTACTAGGAAGCGACGCCGGCCTGCATTCACGCCGTCATTGCTCATTCAGTCCTCTCCCATCAGCTTTGTGGCCTGTTAAATCAGGCATCTACTAAGTAAAAATCTGAACTTATAAAAATTTTGCCGAATGGTAATGAAAAGCCCCTATTCTGACAAGGTAATTACCAAGCCGAGCCGGCCCGAAGCCTTGCAGTATAGGGCCTCCGCGGATGTGGCAAGTTGTCACAGAGCAAATTCTAGACAATAAAAAACGCCCAGCTCCGCGAGGAGACTGGGCGTTTTTGAACGCAGTAGCGAATTAACGCTTGGAGTATTGCGGACGCTTACGCGCTTTACGCAGACCCACTTTCTTACGTTCAACTTCACGTGCGTCACGGGTTACGAAACCAGCTTTACGCAGCGCGCTGCGCAGAGTTTCGTCGTAATCCATCAGAGCGCGAGTGATACCGTGGCGGATTGCGCCAGCTTGACCACTTACACCGCCGCCGATAACGGTGACGTAGATATCGAACTTCTCAACGGTCTCGGTCAGCTCCAGCGGTTGACGAACTACCATGCGGGCAGTTTCGCGACCGAAGAAGTTATCCAGGGAGCGGTTGTTGATCGAGATGTTGCCAGTGCCCGGACGCAGGAAAACGCGTGCGGTTGCAGTCTTGCGACGGCCAGTGCCGTAATTTTGAGTCGCCGACATAATGAACTATTCCGTTAAATCTTCAGTTCTTGGGGCTGCTGAGCAGTATGAGGGTGTGCAGCGCCCGCATAGACTTTCAGCTTACGGTACATGTCGCGACCCAGCGGGTTCTTAGGCAGCATGCCTTTTACCGCGGTCTCGATCACGCGCTCAGGGGCTTTGGCGATCAGCTTTTCGAAGTTGATCGACTTGATGCCGCCCGGGAAACCGGAGTGGGAGTAGTACATTTTGTCAGTGGTTTTAGCGCCAGTAACACGTACCTGCTCGGCATTGATCACGACGATGTAGTCGCCGGTGTCAACGTGAGGAGTGTACTCAGGCTTGTGCTTGCCACGCAGACGGCTCGCGATTTCGGTGGCCAGACGACCCAGGGTCTGACCAGCAGCGTCGACGACGAACCAGTCGCGCTTTACTGTTTCCGGTTTAGCAGTAAAAGTTTTCATTCTTTATAGCCTCAGGGGCCGCCCAGCAAAATAGACGGCGGATCTTACTGAATAGTGCTTACTTTGACAAGGTCAAAGGCAGCCGGACACAGACGCTATCGGGGGCTCGGGTCAGCGCGTCTGATATACGGCAAGATTCTTCGGCAGGCGGCGCATCACTTCCACTGCAGAAAGAGCTGCCGAATTATGCAGATTGCGAAAAAAATTTCAACCTGCTTTTATGATTGTTTTGCCAAGGGAGCACCCGATGGACTACCGCCAGCTGGGCCGAACCGATCTGAATGTGAGTGCAATTTGCCTGGGCACCATGACCTGGGGCGAGCAGAACACCGAGGCTGAAGCCTTCGCTCAGATCGAGCGGGCCAAGAACGCCGGAATCAACTTCATCGACACTGCCGAGATGTACCCGGTGCCGCCAAAGGCCGAAACCTACGCCACCACCGAGCGCTATATCGGCAACTGGTTCAAGCAGCGTGGCGACCGCGCCGACTGGGTCCTGGCCAGCAAGATCGCAGGTCCGGGCAACACCATCGACTACATTCGCGACAAACAGCTCAAGCACAACCGCAAGCATATAGTCGAAGCCGTGGATGCCAGCCTCAAGCGCCTGCAGACCGACTGGATCGACCTGTACCAACTGCACTGGCCCGAGCGCAGCACCAACTTCTTCGGCCAACTGGGCTACAAGCACCAGGCCGATGAAGACTTCACTCCGCTGGAAGAAACCCTCGAAGCCCTGGACGAGCAGGTCAAGGCCGGCAAGATCCGCCATATCGGTCTGTCCAACGAAACGCCATGGGGCACCATGAAGTTCCTTGCCCTGGCCGAGAGCCGTGGCTGGCCGCGGGCGGTTTCGATCCAGAACCCCTACAACCTGCTCAACCGCAGCTTCGAAGTAGGCCTGGCGGAAATTGCCATTCGTGAACAATGCGGCCTGCTGGCCTACTCTCCCCTGGCCTTTGGCTACCTGTCCGGCAAGTACGAAGGCGGCGCGCGGCCAGCCAAGGCACGGCTGAGCCTCTACAGCCGCTTCAGCCGCTACTTCAACCCTCAGTCGGAAGCAGCCTGCAGCCGTTATGTGGCGCTGGCCCGCGAGCACGGCCTGGATCCGGCACAAATGGCCCTGGCCTTCGTCACTCAACAGCCGTTCGTGACCAGCAACATCATCGGCGCCACCACTCTGGAACAGCTGGACAGCAACATCGCCAGCGCCGCCTTGAAGTTGTCGGAGGAGGTCCTCGCCGGGATCGAGGCAATCCACAAGGATCACCCCAACCCCGCGCCTTAATAGGCCCACAGTTGCTGGCTTGCCAGCGAATGGATACGTCGCATAACCCGCTTCGCACCCTTCGCCGGCGGCCCGCTCCCTATAGTGAGCGGGCAATGATCTCCTTCATGATCTCGTTGGTCCCGGCATAAATGCGCTGCACCCGGGCATCGGCCCAGGCCCGGGCCACCGGGTACTCCCACATGAAGCCGTAGCCGCCGTGCAACTGCACGCATTCATCAAGCACCTTGCACTGCAGGTCAGTCCCCCAGTACTTGGCCATGGCCGCCGTCGGCACATCGAGCTTGCCCTGCAAGTGCAGCTCCAGGCAGCGATCGACAAATACCCGGCCGATCTGAATTTCCGTGGCCATTTCCGCCAGCTTGAAACGGCTGTTCTGGAAATCGGCAATTGCCTTGCCAAAGGCTTTGCGTTCGCGGGTGTATTCCAGGGTCCACTGCAACGCCGCCTCGGCACTGGCCAGGCCACCAATGGCCACGGTCAGGCGCTCCTGGGGCAACTCCTGCATCAAATAGGCAAAACCTGCCCCAGCCTGCCCCAGCAGATTCTCCTTGGGTACTCGCACATCCTGGAAGAACAGCTCGGAGGTGTCCTGAGCCTTCATTCCCACTTTCTCCAGGCGCTTGCCCTTGGAGAACCCGGGAGTATCGGCCTCAACCAGAAACAGGCTGGTGCCCTTGGCTCCGGCCTTGGGATCGGTCTTGGCCACGACTATCACCAGGTCCGCCAGGTAGCCGTTGGTAATAAAGGTCTTGGAACCATTGATCACGTATTCGTCGCCGTCGAGCACTGCCGTGGTCTTCACCCCTTGCAGGTCGGAGCCCGCCCCCGGCTCGGTCATGGCAATGGCCGTGACCATTTCCCCCGAGACCAGCCGGGGCAGGTACTTGTGCTTCAGCGATTCACTGCCGTAATGCAGGATGTAGGGCGCGACAATGTCCGAATGCAGGGAAAAACCAATGCCCGTCAGCCCCAGCCGGCCAATCTCCTCGATCACCACCGCGCTGTAGAGAAAGTCCGCCCCCAGGCCGCCGTACTCCTCGGGAATGTGCGAACACAGCATTCCGGCCTCCCCCGCCTTGCTCCACAACTGACGGTCGATATAGCCCTGTTTTTCCCATTCTCCATGGAAGGGCACTGCCTCTTTCTCAAGGAATGTACGCACGCTGTCACGGAAGAGTTCGTGCTCGGAGCTGAACAAGGTTCTAGGGATCATGCAGGCACCTGTGATGGTTATTGATCATGGGTTGGCTGCCAGAGCCTAAGGCTAGCCACCTGCACGGGACACTGGACACATCCGACAAAAAATAAGACGATCCAGCCGTCTGGTGACCACTTTCCCCTATAAGAACAATTGAATTATGTCTAACCAAACCTCCACGCCCTTGCGGCGCGTCAGCATCCTGGCTATCGACCGGGTTTTCGCTTCCACCCTCATGCAAGCCAAGGATTTCTTCCATCTGGCCAGCCTGCGCTACGGCAAACAACTGGGCCAAGGCCTGACCCCGGCGTTCGAAACCCGCCTGGTCAGCCCCGACGGTCAACCCGTATGCAGTTTCAGCGACGTGATCATGCCGGTGGACGGCCCGCTGGAAGACACCGATATCATCATCCTCCCGGCGTTCTGGGACGACTTCGACACCCTGTGCCAGCGTTACCCGCAGATCTTGCCCTGGCTGCGCGCCCAGCACGCTCGCGGCGCGGTGCTCTGCGGCGAAGCCACCGGGGTGTTCTGGCTGGCGGAAGCCGGCTTGCTCGATGGCAAGGAAGCCACTACCTACTGGCGCTTCTTCAGCGCCTTCAATGAGCGCTTCCCCAAGGTCCAGCTCAATCAGGACAAGCACCTGACCGACGCCGACAACCTCTACTGCGCGGGCGGTACCACCTCGGCCTGCGACCTGTACATCTACCTGATCGAACGCTTCTGCGGTGCCAACGTGGCCCAGGCCGTGGCCCGGGACATTCTCTATGAAGTACAGCGCAGCTACGCCCCAGGGCGCATCGGCTTCGGCGGCCAGAAGCTGCATCAGGACGTGATCATCCTGCAGATCCAGCACTGGCTCGAAGAGCACTTCGCCGACAAGTTCCGCTTCGAGGACGTGGCCCGCGAGCACGGCATGAGCATTCGCAACTTCATGCGCCGTTTCCAGACCGCCACCGGCGACAAGCCCCTGCATTACCTGCAGCGCCTGCGCATCGAAACCGCCAAGGGCCTGCTCTCGGGAACGCGCAAGAGCATCAAGACCATCAGCTACGAAGTCGGCTACGACGACGCCAGTTTCTTCGCCCGACTGTTCCGCCAGCACACCGAACTTTCACCCAACCAGTACCGCCAACAGTTCCAGCAACAGGCGGCATAAAAAAAGGGCCTGCAATGCAGGCCCTTTTTCATCTGGCGATGCTTATGGCTTGTGCGCCCGCGACAGGAACTCGTGGGACTGCATCTCCAGCAGACGGCTAAGGGTGCGCTGGAACTCGAACGTCAGGCGGCCACCGGTGTAGAGGTCCTTGAGTTCGACCTCGGCGGAAATGATCAGCTTGACGTTGCGGTCGTAGAACTCGTCGACCATGTTGATAAAGCGCCGGGCGATGTCGTCGGTGGTGACGCTCATCTGCTCCACGCCACTGAGCAACACGGCATGGAAGATCTTGCCCAGCTCGATGTAGTCGTTCTGGCTGCGCGGGCCGTCGCACAGCTCCCGGAAGTCGAACCAGGCCACATCATCGCAGGTACGCAATGCGCGGATCTCGCGGTTCTCGATGATCAACACATCGTTTTCCACCGCCTGGGTGCACTCCGGCGTCAACGCCCGGAAGCTCTTGCGCAAGCTTTCCTGTGCTTCTTCGTTCAATGGATAGTGGAACAGCTCCGCCTGCTCCAGGTGACGCAGGCGGTAGTCGACACCGCTGTCGACGTTGACGATCTCGGTGTTCTGCTTGATCAGGGCAATCGCCGGCAGGAAGCGCGCGCGCTGCAAGCCATCCTTGTACAAGCCGTCGGGGACGATGTTCGAGGTGGCGACCAGGGTCACGCCATTCTTGAACAGCTCCTCCATGAGGGTGCCAAGAATCATCGCGTCAGTAATGTCAGACACGAAGAATTCGTCGAAGCAGATCACCCGCGCCTCTTGCGAGAAACGCTTGGCGATGATGGTCAACGGGTTCTTCTCACCGCCCAGGGTCTTCATTTCTTCGTGTACGCGCTTCATGAAACGGTGAAAGTGCGTGCGTACCTTTTCCTTGAACGGCAAGGCTTCGAAGAAGGTGTCCACCAGATAGGTCTTACCGCGCCCCACTCCGCCCCAGAAATACAGACCCTTGACCGGCGTCTGATCCTTCTTGCCAAAAAGCTTGCCGAGCAGGCCCGGCTTGTTTTGCTCGGCCGCGATCAGATCGTCATACAGGCGCTGCAGATGACGCACAGCCGTTTCCTGTGCCGCATCATGAAAGAAATCCGGGCGTTTCAGATCTGCTTGGTATCGTTCTAGGGGCGTCATAATTCGTTAGCAAGGCAACAAAAACGGGCCGTCACTTTAGCGACGGCCCTGGGGAATGGCAATCAGCCCTTGGTCGGGAAGATGCCGATTAGTCCTGCGCCGGGGTCAGAGCGATGCGCAGTGCATCTACAGCCGCGTCACGGGCGCTGGCATCGGCAAAGTCCGGGCTATCCGCCACACAGGCGCCGTCCAGCCAGATACCGAATGCATTGCCCTCGGTCCGCAGATCCAGCTCCTGGCCCGATTGCAGTTGCTTGGTGACAGCACCTGCAGCCTTGCCATCAGCGAAATTGCGCGACAGCAGCAGTTGCTCGCCATCGGCCGACAGCAAACGGAAACGGAAGCTGCCGTCATCCTCTCGAAAGCTGATGAAACGCGCGGCCTTGGCGGCTTTTTTCTTGGAGGTGGCTGCCACCTGTACCTGGGCGGCGAAAGAGCGCAGGCCCACGGCTTCGCGCAGTTCGTTGAGGAACGGCGTGGCCACGGCACGGGCCTTGACGGCGCCGGCACGCAAGATGTCTTCCAGATCCGAAGGGCGTGCGATCAGTTGGTGATAACGCTCGCGGGCTTCGCCCAGTTCGGCATCCAGCAATTGGAACAGGCGGTTCTTGGCTTCGCCCCAACCCAGGCCCTGAAGCAGCTCGCTGCGGAACTCGGCGGCTTGCGCAGGGGTGGAGAACGCCTGGTACAGGGTGAACAAATGAGAGTTGTCCGGATCCTTGGCCTCGCCTGGCGCCTTGGAGTCGGTGACGATCCGCGAGATCGCGTCCTTCATGTCCTTGGCGCTGGTGAACAGCGGGATGGTGTTGTCGTAACTCTTGGACATCTTGCGGCCATCGAGGCCTGGCAAGGTGGCAACGCTTTCCTCGATCAGCGCCTCGGGCATGGTGAAGAACTCCTTGCCCTGGCCGAACAGGTGGTTGAAACGCTGGCCAATGTCCCGGGCCATTTCCACGTGCTGGATCTGGTCGCGGCCCACCGGCACCTTGTGCGCGTTGAACATCAGGATGTCCGCCGCCATCAGTACCGGGTAGCTGTACAAGCCCATGGTGATGCCGGCGTCCGGGTCTTCACCGGCCTCGACATTCTTGTCCACCGAAGCCTTATAGGCATGGGCACGGTTGAGCAGCCCCTTGGCCGCCACGCAGGTCAACAGCCAGGTCAGCTCGGGGATCTCCGGGATGTCCGACTGGCGATAGAAAGTCACGCGTTCCACATCCAGGCCACCGGCCAACCAGGTGGCGGCGATTTCCTGGCGCGAACGCTGGATACGCAGCGGGTCATCGCACTTGATCAGTGCGTGGTAGTCGGCCAGAAAGTAGAAGGAGTCGGCATTGCTGTCGCGGCTAGCGACGATCGCCGGGCGGATCGCACCGGCATAGTTGCCCAGGTGCGGGGTGCCGGTGGTGGTGATGCCGGTGAGGATACGCGTACGAGTAGTCATGGGTAATCGCTTATCAGACTGCTATCAATTCGAAAGTCGCGGCAGCACCAGATCTTTCAGATCGGTGAGCTTGCCATGAAAAAAGTGCCCGCATTCTGCCACTTTCAGCAGCTCATGGGGGCGAACAAGCGCGTCGGACCAGTCGTAGACCGCCTGAGGGTCGATGACCTCATCGGTTTCCGGCTGGATCAGGGTCAACGGGCAGTTCTGCGGCAGCAGGTCGCTATCACGCAGGCGGGTGACTGCCGGCGCCACCATGAACAAGTGCTTGAGCTGCGTGCCCTGGCCTTCCAGACGCCCGCCAAGGCTGGCCGCGACAAAACCGCCAAAGGAGAACCCGAACAGGGTCAAGGGCAGTTGCGGATGCTGGGCCTGCAACCACTGGGCTGCCGCCTGGGCATCGTCGACTTCACCGCTGCCCATGTCGTGGCTGCCTTCACTGGCGCCCACGCCACGGTAGTTGAAGCGCAGGGTGGTCAGGCCGGCATCCCGCGCAGTGCGCTGCAGGGTGGATACCACCTTATTGAGCATGGTGCCGCCCTGCACCGGATTGGGGTGGCAGATCAGCGCCATCCCACGTGCATCGGGCACCTGCAGATACAGGGCTTCCAGTTGGCCCACCGGGCCGGCAATCACTACAGGGGTTTCACGCATAAGCAAGGAAGGAACTCCGTGACCTCGAAGGGGGTCGACTCGTCTAGCAAATGGTCTGTGCCAATCTATTGCGAGTGAATCGCGGTATACAGCGCAGGTTCGAGCCGTTAACGTAAAGCAAAGCCGTTTATAGAGGAAGGACTCGTGGAACACTCGCTCTTAGTTTGGTTGTTGCCGACTCTTGCCCTGGTCGCGGGTGTCGCCATTGGATTCCTGGTCGCTCGCCTGCTGCCCAATGCCGCGCCTAACCGCACGCAGCGTCAGTTGGATGATATTCAGGAACGTTTCGACAATTATCAGAATGAAGTGGTCACTCACTTCAACAGCACCGCGACCCTGGTCAAGAAACTGACCCAGAGTTACCAGGAAGTGCAGGATCACCTCGCCGAGGGCGCCAATCGCCTGGCCTTGGACGAACTGACCCGCCAGCGCCTGCTGGCCGCCTTGCACTCGGAGTCGGTGCAGGCTCCACGTGAGCGCCTGACCCCTCCACGGGACCAGGAACCACCACGGGACTACGCGCCGAAGACGCCGAATGCCCCAGGCATGCTCGACGAGCAATATGGCCTGAAGAAGTAATACGCCTCAGCCATTAAAAAAGCCCGCCCGATCTGTATCGGGCGGGCTTTTTTATGCCTGGGGTTCAGCCAATCCGGTCAGGGATACTGCTGGTATTGCTGACCTTGCTGCTGATAGGGCTGCTGGTACTGCTGGTTCGGTTGCTGGTATTGCTGGCCCGGAATCGCCTTGAGGTTGACCTCGACCCGACGGTTCTGCGCACGGCCGTTGACATCGGCGTTGCTGGCGATCGGGTTGTCCGGACCGGCGCCACGAGCGGACAGGTTGGAACCGCTGACCCCCTGGGACGTCAGGTAGGTCGCTACGCTCTGGGCGCGACGCTGGGACAGATCCATGTTGTGCTGACGGCTGCCAGTGCTGTCGGTGTAGCCGACGATCTCGATCTGGTTCTGGTTGAACTCACGCAGGGAGTTGGCCAGGTTGTTCAGGGGCTGGTAGAAGCTGGGCGCGATATTCGCCGAGTCAGTGGCGAAGGTGATATTGCCCGGCATGATCAGCTTGATCTGATCGCCCTGGCGCTGCACTTCGACCCCGGTGTTAGCCATGCTGGCGCGCAGTTTTTTCTCCTGCTGGTCAGCGTAGTAGCCATAACCTGCCGCGGAAGCACCGACCACTGCAGCACCGATCAGGGCCCCCTTGCCACGGTTGTTGTGGTCGATGGCAGCACCAGCCAACGCACCGGCCAAGGCTCCCAGCCCACCGTACTTGGCGGTTTTACTCATGCCAGACGAGCCGCCGTCGGCCTGCCCCTGGTTGTCATAGGGGTTAGGCGAAGCGCAGCCGGACAACAAGGCCACAGCAGTAGCGACAACAATCAAACGACGTGAGGTGAACATGGAAAGCTCCTACATTTTGCATTCTGTGGTGCAGCGGACGTTGGCAATAGACCTTTGCCGGCGTTGGAACACGCAGAACGGCAAAAATTCCGTGAACCGACGGGCAAATAGTCAGGCTCGCACGAACGGGTTCTGACGCATCTCATCTCCCAGCCGGGTGTCTGGGCCGTGCCCGGCAACCACTGTGGCGTCTTCGTCGAGGGTATAGAGACGCTGCTTGATCGAACGCACCAGCGTGGCCTGGTCGCCACCCCACAAATCCGTGCGCCCGACCCCGCGCTTGAACAGCGTGTCGCCGGCAATCAGAAGCTTAGCCTCGGAAAACCAAAAGCTCATGGAACCTGGGGTATGCCCTGGAGTGTGCAAGGCCACACCGCAACCGCAGGCCAGCTCTTCGTCATCACCCAACCAGCGATCCGGGGACGGCACAGGGGTGTAGGGCACGCCGAACATGCTGCACTGCATCTCAAGGTTGTCCCAGAGAAACTGGTCGTCCTTGTGCAAGTGCAGGGTGGCGCCGGTCTTTTCCTTCATCTGCCCGGAGGCCAGGAAGTGATCCAGATGGGCATGGGTATGGATGATGCTCACCACCTTCAGGCCCAGTGCGTCCAGGCGCGCCATGATCAGGTCGGGGTTGCCGCCCGGATCGACGACTATGGCTTTCTTGGTCAGCGGGTCGCCAATGATGGTGCAGTTGCACTGCAGCGGGCCGACGGGGAAGGTTTCGCGGATGAGGCTGGGCTTGGCGGCGTCCATGGGAAGGCTCCAGAAAAATCGATGGGCCATTCTGTCACAGCTCGCCGCCACTGCTTACTCAGAACGCCAGTTGCAACGTCTCCTCGCCTTCCAGTGCCAACAGGAACTGCTTGGCCTCAAGACCGCCGGCGAAACCGGTGAGACTGCCCGAGGCGCCGATCACCCGGTGGCAGGGGGCGACGATCGAGATCGGATTACGCCCATTGGCCGCCCCTACCGCACGCACTGCAGTGGGATTGCCGATCTGTCGGGCGATCTGGCTGTAACTGCGGGTCTCGCCGAAAGGAATGGTCAGCAGGGCTTGCCAGACCTGGCGCTGGAACTCGGTGCCGACAAAGTCCAGCTCAAGCTCGAAACGCTCGCGGGTACCGGCAAAGTATTCGCGCAACTGGCGCTCGGTCTCCAGCAACAGCGGATGCTCCGCGGCTTCCTGCAGTGGGCCCAGGCGCACCCGGTTCTGCCGCTCGTGCTCCCACAGAATCGCCGCCAGCTTCGCTCCCCGGGCGACCAGGGTCAGTTGGCCAACCGGGGACGCCATTTTCTTGAATACGCAGGACATCGCAGTTCTCCTTCAATCCGCCAGGGAAATCAGGTCGGCAACCCTGGGGTTCGCCGCCTTCATCTCAGTACGCCTGCACTGTAGAACGAGATTTCAGCGCAAGAACCTCGTTTCTTGCGCTGGAACTCGAAGGCGGATCATTCTGGGCGCTGCCAGGCGGCGAGGCTAGTCGTCTTCGTCCACCAGGTAGCAATTGTCGCTGCTGCTAAGCCGGCCATGGGGGTCGACGATAAAGGCCCCCCGCCCCTGACCACACTCCAGCAAGTGCACCGGCGACAGCTCGCGCTGGCGGTCGATCTGGGCGTTGAAGCGCACGATATAGGCACCCAGGGAAATGGATACACACAGGATCAGCATCAGACACAGCACCAACTGGTCGGTGTAGCCGGCGCCGCTATCGTCAGACGATACCCGCGACATGCTCGGCCTCCGCCCGTTGCAGGTCATGCCCCAGCAGGAACAAGCTCAAGGGGCCGCCGTCCCCAAGGCGCACCATGGGTGCCCCGGACGGCAGGACGCAAGCCATCAGGCCGAGAAGAATCAACACCAGCAGGATGCCTTTGAGCACTGAAGACAGGTTCATGGCTGTGCCGCGCTCTGCAGTTAAGAAGAGCCTGAGCTTAGAGAGCGCCGGGTTAACAGCGGGTAAACATCAATGGAAAAGCCTCGGCTTCCGCTATCCTTCGGGCCATCGAGTGCCAAGGGTCCAAGGGGACGTTTCCGTGCATATTCACCTGCTGCTGGTCGAGGACAACCTTGACCTGGCCAATACCGTCATCGAATACCTGGAAATCGGCGGCATCGTCTGCGACCACGCCAGCAACGGCCAGACCGGCCTTAACCTGGCCCTGAGCCAGCATTACGACGTGATCCTCCTCGACATCATGCTGCCGCGGCTGGACGGCCAGCAGCTGTGCGAACAACTGCGCCAGAACGGCAGCCAGACCCCCATCCTCATGCTCACCTCGCTGGATGCCCTGTCGGACAAGCTCGCCAGCTTTGCCGCCGGTGCCGACGATTATCTGGTCAAGCCCTTCGAACTGGCCGAGCTGGTGGCCAGGATCCGTGCCCTGAGCCTGCGCCGCAGCGGCCAGGCCAGCCGCCTGCAGGTGGCCGACCTGGTAATGGAGCTGACCACCCGCAAGGTCAGCCGCGCCGGCCAGGAGCTGCACCTGTCGCCCATCTGCTGGACCCTGCTGGAATGCCTGATGCGCGCCAGCCCCGAGCCTGTCACCCGGGAACGCCTGGAGGCGACGATCTGGGGCGACGAGCCGCCCGACAGCAACACCCTCAAGGTGCATATGCACCGGCTGCGCAAGACTGTGGACAAGTCCTTCGACCAGCCCCTGATCCACACCCTTCCCGGTATTGGCATACAGCTGAGGTCACATGCGTAACGGCCTGAGTTTGAAATGGGTGATCAGCGGCAGCTTCCTGCTGCTGATTGCCGTGGTACTGCTGATCTACAGTCTGCTGCTGCCGGAATACAGCGTCCGCGGCCTGCTCTACACCGCCAGCGCGATGATGGAGGAAGAAGCCCAGTACTTCGCCAGGCACTACAACAAGGACCCCACGACCCCGCCGCCGCACAACTATTTCTATACCAGCGTCATCGGCAAGGAGGCGCTGCCCGAGAAGGTCCGCCAATTGCTGGACACGCCCCCGAGCCTGTCCTTCGGTGCAGTCCAGGTCTTTGGCGACCTGGATTCCGATGACGACGATGAAGGCCGGGCGATCCTTGCCCAACCCCTGGCGGACGGCAAGACCCTGTACATGTACGACGTCGACCATGACCAGGAAGAAGGCGGCGAAGTCGAGACGCCACTGTCCGACGCCTACCTGGACCGTGAACTGCACGGGGTGATTTTCATCAGCCTGGCGGTGTTCATACCGGCGCTGATCATCATTGCGCTGCTGGTCTGGTGGCTGGTGCGGCCCCTGGGCCGCCTGTCCCAGTGGTCCAGTACCCTCAAGGACCCCGACACGGTGGCCGGCGAACGGCCCAATTTCAGTTTCAAGGAATTCAATATGCTCGCCGACGCCCTGGCCCAGAGCATCCAACAGGTCCAGGCTGCCAGCCTGCGTGAAGGCCGGCTGCTGCGCTACACCAGCCATGAACTGCGTACCCCGCTGGCAGTGCTCAAGGCCAATATCGAGCTGCTGACCCTGCAATCCGGCGGCGCCCTGCCGCCGCCCCTGCAACGTATCGAACGCTCGGTGCTGAACATGCAGCGCATCGCCGAGACCTTGCTGTGGATGAGCCGCGAGCTGCCCGAAGCCCTGCCCGAGGAGCCCATCGACATGAGCGGGCTGGTCAACGAGCTGATCCAGGAGCAGCACTACCTGATCGGTACACGGGATATCGAACTGACCCTGGACATCAGCACCACGCCCTGCCGCCTGCCCCTGACCGCCTGCCGAATCGTGGTCGGCAATTTCCTGCGCAACGCCCTGCAATATGCCGATGACGGCACCATCGAGATCCACTTCGACTACCCGCGCCTGCGCATTCTCAACCGCATCCGCGAAGCCAAGCAGATCGAGCCTTCCAGCGACTACGGCTACGGCCTGGGCCTGGAACTGATGCGCCAGTTGTGTGCCCGCCTGGGCTGGCGCATCGACGTGCTGGTGGAGGAGCAACGCTTCAGCGTCACCCTGGACTTCGACGCCACCCCGACCGAAGAAGCCCCGCCCGCCGACCCCGGCGAGGAGAGTGCCTGAAGCCAAGCGAGGAAAAATGTGCTCGCAAGCGATGAAAAAACTGCCTTGGTCATGCCCTCCCTCCCGGCACTTGTGAGTATTGTTGCGGGACAAAAAACACGCCGGGGGAGCCTTGCCGGTGCGTAACTTGCTTGCATCAAGCGCACTGCATGCGCGGTGATGCATGCAAGTCCCGGGTCACCCTGACCCGGCCGCCCTTCCCCCGTGCCCGGGCAAAGAACGAGGTTCGCTGTGGCTGCCTACAATCTGCGTCAACTGAAGTACTTCATCACCACCGTCGAGTGCGGCAGCGTCGCCGAGGCATCACGCAAGCTGTACATTGCCCAGCCGTCGATCTCCACCGCCATCAAGGGCCTGGAGGACAGCTTCGGCGTGCAATTGCTGATTCGTCACCATGCCCTCGGCGTCTCCCTGACCCCCAGCGGGGCACGTTTCTACCGCAAGGCCCAGGAGCTGCTGCGCATGGCCAAGGAGTTCGAGCAGAACGCCCTGGCAGACAACGACGTGGTCGCCGGACAGATCGACATCGGCTGCTTCGAAACCGTGGCACCGCTGTACCTGCCACAGCTGATCGCCGGCTTCAGCGCGCTCTATCCCGGGGTGGAAATCCGCATCCGTGATGGCGAACAGCAGGAACTGGTACAGGGCCTGACCGGTGGCGCGTTCGATCTGGCGATCCTCTATGAGCATGACCTGGACGGCACCATCGAAACCGAGCCACTGATGCCGCCGCAACGGCCTTACGCCTTGCTGCCGGCCGGCCATCGCTATGCCAAGCAGCCCCAGGTATCGCTGCGCGACCTGTGCCTGGAGCCGATGATCCTGCTGGACGTGCAACCGAGCCGCACCTATTTCGTCAGCCTGTTCGAAGAATTGGGGCTGACGCCGCAGATTGCCTTCAGCTCACCGTCCATCGAGATGGTGCGCGGGATGGTCGGCCAGGGCTTCGGTTTCTCGATCCTGGTCACCCGCCCCCACTCGCCTTTTTCCTACGATGGCAAGCCGGTGGTGTGTGTCGACATTGTCGAGGACGTCACAGGTTCAGGCCTGGTGGCCGCCTGGCTCAAACGTGGCCAACTGACCAAGCCGGCGCGGTTGTTCGCCGACTACTGCAAGGAGCACCTGGCCCGCTAGCCCCGGCAGCCAGTGGCGCAGCGCCTACCCCAGCAACCCCAGCTCCTGGGCCCGGGCCACGGCCTGGGTCCGGCGCTCTACCCCCAGCTTGCTGTTGATATGGCTGGCATGGGTCTTCACCGTATGCAACGAGATGAACAGGCGCTCGCTGATTTCCTGGTTGGAGCAGCCCTGGGCGATCAACTGCAACACTGAAAGCTCCCGGGAGCTCAAGGACTCGTTATGGGCCACGATCTCCTGAGGTTCACGCGATGCTGCCGGCAACCGCTCCAGCAACGCCTGGGTCAGGGCTGTCGATACGCCCTGCTGCAACTGCTCACGCATCCAGCCGGGATGGCCATGGAGCAATGCCATGAACGGCTGCACCGCGCCTCCAACCCCGGCCTCCAGAGCCTGGGCCAGGTCCTGGCGGGCCTGCGGACCGCGACCGGCCGCCAGCAACAGTGCGGCTTTCTGGGTCAGGGCCATGACGCTCAGCAACTGCCGGCCGCTTTGCTGGCCATGCTCGACCAACCGATTCAAGCGCTGCTCCGCCCGGCTCAGGTCGCCCTTGATGCTTTCAAGCTGGGCTTGCTGCAATTCAATGTGCAACGGCAGTTGCGGGTGGAACTCCGGTGGCGCCGCCGCCTGTTCGCCGGTGTAGGTCTGGCCCAGGCGGGCCAGCCAGGCTTCGGCCAGATCGGTACGCCCCTGGGCCAGCCACAGCTCGCATTTCACCAGGGTGATCATTGCCAGGTAATAGATCGGTGGCACGTCCCAGATGTGCATCAAGCGCTCGGCTTCCGCCAGCTCGGCGAAGGCTCGGGAGAACTCGCCACCCAGGCCTTCCTGCTTGGCGATCACGCAGTGACCGATCAGCACGCTGATATCGCGACAGGCCCGGGCCTCCACCAGACCGGCCTGCAAGCGCACCAGACCGGCCTCGGGCTGGGCGCGCAGGGTCAGCAGATAACCGTCATACAGGGTCAGCCGGGCCCGCACCGCATACAACCGCTGGGCCGACAGGCCCTGCAGGCGCCGCAGCCCCTGGTGTACCTCCTCCTGCGCCCGCAGCACTTCGCCGCGGGCCTGCAGGACCCGGGCACGGTCGTAGTGGGCCAGGGCTTCGAACAACGGATTGCCGACCCGTTGCGCCAGCTCCAGGGATTCGCGATTGAGGCTGCGGGCCCGCCACAGATCGGCATCGGTAATGGCCAGGTTGGACAAGGTCGACAGGCACATCAGGCGCTGCCCATAACGTTTGGGCGGCAGGCTTTCCAGGGCCTCGCTGCAATAGGCCAGGGTGTTTTCCCGCTGGCCGCGGCCACGGGCGATGATTCCGCTCAGGGCCAGCCATTGCGCCAACATCGACTTCTGCGCCGTGGCCGAAGGGGCCGGCAGGAAACGACTCAGGTGATTGGCCAGTTCCTCCGCCGCATCCAGCTGGCAGGCCAGGCCCAGGGCCCAGCTGTAGAGCACGATCAGCCGCGGCGTGCTGATCAGCAGGCTGTCGGGCAGGTCCATCTTCCAGCGCAGCAGCATGCCGACGTTCTGTTCCGCCAGCAGTTGCTCTTCGGACAGGTTCTGCACCAGGTTGGCCGCCACGTCCAGGTGCCCGGCGCGCAGCGCTTGCTCCACCGCCTCGTCGAGCAGCCCCTGGGCGTTGAACCAGCGGCAGGCGCGCAGGTGCAGGCTGGCCGCTGGCACCAGGGCATTGGCCGTGGGCCGGGTGCGCAGCAGGTCGGAAAACAGGTGGTGATAACGATACCAATGGCCGTGTTCATCCAGGGGCACCAGGAATACCTGGTGGGCCTGGAGGAAACCCAGGATCTCGGCGCTGTCATGGGCTTCGCGCAGGGCATCGCACAGCTCGGCGCAAAACCGCTCCTGGGGCGCCGTGTCATACAGGAATGACTGCACTTCGGCGGGCAGGCAGTCGATGACCTCTTCCAGCAGGTAGTCGCGGATCAGCCCTTCCCCGCCATGCAGGCCCTGGGGTAGCGCGCCCCCGGCTCCCGCCTCGGATGCCGCCAGCAACCAGAAACGCAGCCCGGCCACCCAGCCTTCGCTGCGCTGAATCAGGTTTTCCAGGGCTTCGCCGCGCAGCGAACTGCTGTGCCGGTCGAGCAGGCTCAGGGATTCGTCGTGGGTCAGGCGCAAATCCTGCTCGTGCAGCTCCAGCAGTTGCCGGGACAACCGCAGCCGCGCCAGGTGCCAGTCCGGGCGTTGGCGGCTGGTGACCAGCACCAGCAAGCCATCGGGCAGGTGATTGAGAAAAAACTGCAGGCAACGATCGAGGACCGGCCCCTGGGCCAGGTGATAGTCGTCCAGCACCAGCAATAACGGACTGGCACCGGTCAATTGCACCGCCAGCTCATCCAGCAGGCCGTCCAGCCACTCTTCAAAGGCGAAGGGCTGGTGGCGCTGACGCATTTTCAACAGGCCCAGGGACTGCCGTCCCAATTGGGGAAAGTACTGCTGCAGACCGGCCAACAGGCGCTCGAGGAAGCGCCCGGGATCGCTGTCCCGGCGGCTCAACCCCAGCCACAGGCTCTGCCAGTTATCCGGCAGGCCCTGGCAAAACTCCACGGCCAGCGAGCTCTTGCCAAACCCGGCAGGCGCACAGACCAGCAGCAATCGCCCCTTCAACCCGGCGCTCAGACGCTCGCAAAGACGCGGCCGCTGCACGTATCCATCGGGCAGGGGGGGTCGATAAAAACGTCCCTCCAGAGCGGGGATCACCGCGCTGGCAGGCCGTTGCAGGGGGGACAGGTCAGTCATGGCCAACTCTTATTGATGTACGGTTGTCGGCGTAGCAGATGTCCGCAGACTAGCGGTAAAAGGCCACCTGTTGAAGATTTTTGCGACCATTCGGGTGAAAAAGACTATGAGCAAATTGGTCAGATAACTCTGAATGATTAAAAGATATTTCGTTTATTTATTGATTAAGTGGCTAATTAGCTTCGAGAAAGCTGCCTGTACCTGGATGGATTCCAAGGCCGGGCCCTCAGGCAAAAAAAAGCCCCGAACCAGGTCGGGGCTTTTTCCGAGGATGCGGCCTCTATTTGCAGCGGCTCAGCGAACCCCGTCCTGACGCAGGGCGGCTGGGGTGAAATCGCTGGTGGTGGCGGTGAAACCGAAGTCGTAGGCCTGTTTCTCTTCGTTCTTCATGCCCAGGGCCAGGTAGCGACCGGACTGCAGGTCGTAGAGGGTTTCCAGGGCGTACCACGGCACTTGCTTGTCGTAGTAGTTCTCGGCGTGAGCCTCGGCCACGCGCCACAGCTGGCCACGACCGTCGTAGTGGTCGATCACCGCGGCCTGCCAGGTGTCTTCGTCGATGTAGAAGTCACGCTTGGCGTAGATATGGCGCTGGCCTTCCTTCAAGGTTGCCACCACATGCCAGACCCGGCGCAGCTCATAGCGAGCCAGGTCCTGGTTGATGTGGCCGGCCTTGATGATGTCGGCGTACTTCAGGGTCGGCGAGTCGAGCTTGTAGCTGTCGGAAGCGATGTACATCTCCTTCTTGCCTTCCAGCTTCCAGTCGTAGCGATCCGGCGCACCGTTGTACATGTCCAGGTTGTCGGAAGTACGCAGGCCGTCGGCAGCGGTACCCGGACCGTCATAGGACACTTGCGGGGCGCGGCGTACGCGGCGCTGGCCAGCGTTGTAGACCCAGGCCGAACGCGGCTCCTTCACTTGGTCGAGGGTTTCGTGCACCAGCAGCACGCCACCGGCCAGGCGCGCCGGCGCGGTCACTTTCTGCTTGAAGTAGAACAGGATGTTGCCCGGGTTTTTCGGATCGTAGTCCTTCATCTTGTCGCGGAACACGAACTGGTCCTGGAAGTACACCAGGCTGTAGGAGCCGTTGGCCTGTGGCGTGGCCTGGGTCACCAGGCGGGTCACACTGCCACCGCGATAGCGGGTGATGTGGTTCCAGATGACTTCCACGCCGCTTTTCGGGATCGGGAACGGAATCGCGGTTTCGAAGTTCTCCAGGCCGTTGCCGCCGGACACCAGGTTGGTGCTGGTGGCGTTGCGCTTGATCGCGGCGAACACGTCAGCCGGCACGGTGGCCCCGCGATGGGACGGGTAGACCGGCATCTTGAAGGTTTCCGGGTAGCGCTTGAACATCGCGTACTGCCCCGGCGCCAGCTTGTCCTTGTACTGCTCGACGTTCTGCGCGGTGATGGTGAACAGCGGCTGCTCGCTGCCGTAGGGGTTGGACAGGAAACCCTTGCTGTCCACGGTGCCAGCATTGGTCGCCAGTGGCTTCCAGGCCGGAATGGTGCCGGCGGCATTGCCGGCCATTTCCGCGCCCATCGGCGTCAGGCTGGTACCCAGCTTGGCGGCTTCATCGGCCGAGACCGCGGCCATGACCCCGGTGGCCAGCAGTGACAGTCCCAGCACACCGACGTGCAACAGACTCTTGGTGATTTTCATATTGTTGTTCTTCCTGAAAATGCAGTGTGCTTAGAAGTTCACGCCAACGCTCAAGGCGAGGAAGTCCCGGTCATCCACGGTGCTGTAGTCGCCACCGAAGAAGTTGGTGTAGGCCAGGCTCGCGGTGTAGGTGTTCTGGTACTCGGCATCCAGCCCCAGGCTGATGGCCTTGCGGCCTTCTTCGAAGTTGCCGCCAGGACCTGGCGAGTAACCCTTGACGTCATGGGACCAGGCCACGTTCGGCTTGAGGTTCACACCAGCGAACACATCCGGGTATTCCCAGATGGCACGGCCGCGGTAGCCCCAGGAGGTGGCGGTGGTGAAGCCATCGTTGTTGCAGTTGGCGCTCAGATTGCTGGCGTCTGCACCAGGACCTGCACCGGCAATGGTGGTGGAGTTAAGCGCACGACAGGTGTTTTGCCCGCCGGTGGCTGGCAAGGCGCCAGGACCAAACACCGGATCACGTCCATAGCGGACATCCGACTTGCTCTCAAGGCCTCCGACGTGGGTAACCCCCACCTCACCCACCAGCGTCAGACGGCTGGCGCCCATGACCTGATCGAAGAAGTGCGTGAAGGTGGTCTGGAACTGAGTGATTTCCTTGCGGCGATAGCCATTGAGGTCCTGCCCCGCTACACCTTCAAGCAGCGAGGCGTTGGTGTATGCCCCCTTCAGAGGTCGAACGGCGGAATAGAGAATATCGGTAGAGTTGAGTTGTACAGGCGCATTCGGCCGGTAGCTGATTTCACCGCTCCACGCCGTCCCCGTAGGCAGGGTGGTGGAGAAACTCAAGCCATACAGGCGAATGTCTTCTGGATACTCAACGAAGTACTTCGAATTACCGGCGATCCATACCGGCGCCAAAGTGCCGAAGCCAGGAGCAATGGCGTAAGCCGACTGTGGCGCAGCCGTGGCACTGAAAATCGGCGCCCGGCTGTGATAGTTCATGAAGTAGGCGCCGAACTCGGTGTCCAGCGGCTCGAAGTTGTAGTGGAACGCCGCACCGAACTGGCCGCTGTCACGGGCATCGCGGTCGCCACTGCGACGCACCAGCGTGCCTTCTTCGTTGACGTCGACGCCACGAGCCTGCATCGCGGCCAGGGCCGCGCGCCCCGGCGCCGTGGCGGCGATGGTCGAACGCTTGGCCAGCAGTCGCAGGTTGTCGTCACAGCCATCGGAAATGTTGTCCGGCTGCGAGAAGAAGGTGCCGCAGTTATCGGTAACGGTCTGGTCCCATTCCAACTGGTAGAAGGCTTCGGCCGACAGGTTCTCGGTCAGGTTCTGGGAGATGTAGAACATGTTGACCGGGATCAGGCCTTCCTTGATCTCGGCGCCAGGACGGCGGAACGCCGACACATCGATGGGGTTGATCGAGTTGATACCGCCACCGATGAAGGTACTTTCGCCCCAGCTCACCACCTGCTTACCGAAACGCACGGAGCCCGGCTCATCGGCAATGGAATAGTTGTGATAGATGAAGGCATCGAGAATCTGCCCGCCGGAAGACTTGGCGCCCTCTTTACGGTTGTCGTTGCTGACGTTCTTGAAGTCCAGGTCTTCGTCCTGGAGCTTGAAGTCATACCAGTACTTGCCACGGACAAACACACCGGTATCGCCGTACTTCAATTCCAGGTCATGGATACCCTTGAAGATCTTCGAGAAGGTCTGGCCCTTGTTGAAGTTCAAGTGGCCGTCATCGGTGGTCTGGGACAGGCCCTTGCCGCCGTTGTTGACCCCGATCAGGTCCTTGTTGCGCCCGGCGGTCGACCAGCTGGCCCCCACCGACAGGGACGAATCGAAGCTGCCTTCGATTTCACCGATGTTGAAGCTGACGCCGAATGCCGGCCCGGCGAGCGTGGAGGCGAGACCGACGGCCAGGGGCAGTTTCGCCCGGCGCCAGAACTGGTTTGCTGATGTCATCGACGCTACTCCATGTGCATTATTGTTATGGCAGTACGCTTTTCTGAAAACGCTTCGAATACCGGTTGAATGAACACTTGTCCCGGCTCCGAAGTTGCGTGGCGCGAGCACCCCACAATGCTCCGTCGTTCAGAAAAATCCGTGAACGGACTATATCCAGCAGGGATTACTGCTTGATCCCTCTAAAGTGTGATTTGCAGCCACCCACCGCACTGGAACAGCCCTTTGCCATAACCTTTGAAAAACGGCGCGGCAAGAATGACTGAAAAATCCGTGAGTACAAGGCAAAGGCTTGCCGGGTGGGCGTGCCGTGCCCGAGCGGGCACGGCCGGGGACGCTCAGAGCGTGGAGAGGAAGGTGCTGTTGCTGGCTTGCCACTCGCTGATGTCGACGCGGATGCGCTTCTTGTCGAGCTTGCCAACGCTGGTCTTGGGAATTTCAGTAACAAGGGCGATCTGACTGGGAATCGCCCACTTGCTCAGGTGGCCCAGCTCGACGAAGGGCTTGAGGTGTTCCTTGAGCTCGCGGGCGCCAATCTCATGGCCCTCGCGGATGACCAGCAGGGCGAATGGGCGTTCGCCCCACTGCGGATCGGCGATGCCCACCACTGCTACTTCACGTACCGCCACGTGGCGGCTGATGAGGTCCTCCAGGTCCAGGGAGGAGATCCACTCGCCACCGGTCTTGATCACGTCCTTGATCCGGTCGCGGATGTCGATCACCCCCATGCTGTCCAGGGTTGCCACGTCACCGGTATGCAGCCAGCCGCCTTCCCAGAGCTCGGCGCCTTTTTGCGGCTCGTTGAAATAACCTTCGCTCAGCCAGGGCGCCCGCAGCACCAGCTCGCCCTGGGCCTCGCCGTCCGCCGGGAGGAAGTTGCCTTCGGCATCGATGATCGCCGCCTCCACCAGCGGCCCCGGTACCCCGGCCTTGATGCGGTAGGTGGTGCGCTCGTCCTCGCTGCCCGCCATCAGTTCATCGTTCAGGTGCGCACAGGACACCAGCGGTCCGGTTTCCGACATGCCGTAGGCAGCCGTCAGCTGGATGCCCTTGGCCTTGGCCGCCTCGTACAGCGCGCGGTTCAGCGCACTGCCGCCGATGACGATCTTCCAGCCGCCGAAATCCGTACCCTGGGCCGCCTTGGCATTGAGCACCATCTGCAGGATGGTCGGCACGCAGTGAGAGAAGGTGACCTTCTCCCGGCGCCACAGCTCCACCAGGTACTCCGGGTCGTAGCGCCCGGGATAGACCTGCTTGAGCCCGAGCATGGTGGCCACGTACGGCAAGCCCCAGGCGTGCACGTGGAACATCGGGGTGATGGGCATGTACACATCGTTGGTGCCCAGCAGGCGCACGCTGTCGATGGCCCCCATGATGGTGGACACCCCCAGGGTGTGCAGCACCAGCTGGCGGTGGGTGAAGTACACGCCCTTGGGGTTGCCGGTGGTGCCGGTGGTGTAGAAGGTGGTGGCCACCGAATTCTCGTCGAAATCCTCGAACGCGTACTGGGGGCTGGCGGCGGCGAGCAAGGTCTCGTACTCGCCCACCAGGTTCGGCAACTCGGCGGTTTTCTCCGGGGCATCGGTGAGCAGCAGGGTTTTCTCCACCGTGGTCAGGTGCCCGGCAATCGCCTGGTACAGGCCGACGAACTCGCTGTTGACCAGCACGAAGCGGTCCTCGGCATGGTTCATGGTGTAGAGAATCTGCTCCGGCGACAGACGCACGTTAATGGTGTGGATCACCGCACCGATCATCGGGATGGCAAACATGCACTCCAGGTAGCGATGGCTGTCCCAGTCCATGACCGCCACGGTGTCCCCCGCCTTGACCCCGGCCGCGGTCAGCACATTGGCCAGGCGCGCCACCCGCTCGATCAGGGTCGGATAGGTGTAGCGCAACTGGTCACGGTAGATGATCTCGCGGGTTTTTTCGTAGCGGGTGCCGGACATCAGCAAGCGCTTGATCAGAAGTGGGTATTGGTAGGCGCCTTCGGCGGGGGGAATAACGCGAGTCTGCAACATAAGAATCCCTTTTCTGACGGCTCGGTCGTGACTGGAGGATAACCACTCTAGAGCTCCTGCGCGCCCGCTAAATCAGCCAAAGGAATGATTTGCAGGGCCCTACAAATACTAGCTTCAGGCCAGTATTGTTACGGCCCTGCACGATCTCAGGCGCTTTGCCCCACTGCCGCTTCTGCGGGGGTGCGGGGAAAAGCCAGCGCCGCGGCAAACGTCAGCGCCGCGACCCCTGCCAGGACCAGGTACAGGCCGCTCAGGCCCTGACGCGGTTCCACCAGAGCAATCAGCGGAATCGCCGTGGCACTGGCACCGAACGACAGGCAGTAACGCAAGGCGAAGACTCGCGACTGCCACTGGGGCGCAACGAAGTTGGCGACCATGGCATCGTTCACCGTGACCTGGCCGAACACCACGAACATGAAGGCCGCACCCAGGAAGATCAAGCCCCAACCCTGGCTGTCGGCCATCGCCAGCAGCAACGGGGCCTGGAGCAGGGTCAAAATGATGAACGGCCACTTCAGGCTGAAGCGGTGCAATACCCGGCCGATCAACAACTGCGCCACTGCGCCGAAGGCATAGGCCAGGCTGACCACCACCCCCAGGGTCTGCGGCGAGGTGAACAATTCATGCAGGCGTTCCTGGAACAGCTTCGGGTAAGTCATGGTGGTGGCGTTGAAGACCACCCCGCCAGTGGCTGTGGCCAGGGCCAGCACGCCGAACACCAGGAACATGGAGATCTGCTGCCCGCCCTTGCCCTTGAGCGGCACATGGGCGCGTGCGGGGGCAGGCTCGTCACGCACCTGCAAGGCAAAGCCGACACCCAGAAGGATGGCCACGCTCCCCGGCAGGATGAACGCCGAGCGCCAGCCGAACTGCGCCACCAGCAAGCCGGTAATCAAGGCCGAGAAGGCCACGCCGAGGTTGCCCCACATACCGTTGATGCCGATCTCGCGCCCGCGATTCTGCGCATAGGCCACCAGCATCGCGGTGCCGACCGGATGATAGATAGCGGCGAATATTCCCATCAGGGTCAGCCCGATCACCAGCATGCTCGGGCTATTACTGAGCCCGGTGAGGATCGAGGCGCCACCGATGCCGAAGAAGAACAGCAGCATCATCTGCCGCCGACTCCAGTGATCCCCCAGCCAGCCGGCCGGTAGCGAACAGGCGCCAAAGGCGATGAAACCGCCCAGGGACAGACCGATCAGCCCGGCATAGTCCAGGCCAAAGGCCTGGGTCATGCCCAGCATGGCAGCGGGAAAGATCAGCATGAACATGTGATCGATGACATGGGCGGCGTTGACGTAGCGGATGACGTTTCGGGCTTGATTCATGGCGACACACCGGGGGTTGGTTGTTGTGCCGCCTATGCTAATTTGGCAATCCACCGTATTTCTGACAACAAAGTCATTGGACCGGACATGTTAATCGACCACTTCCACCATGGGCCGGTCAGCGCCTATCCCCGGGACTACCCCGACGCCGCGCATCAACCATTGCACCGCCATCGCGAGGCGCAGTTTCTCTACGCCGCCTGCGGCACCATGCGCCTGGTCACCGCCCAGGGCGCCTGGGTGATCCCACCGAGCCGGGCGGTGTGGATCCCGCCACTGGTGGAGCATGAAATCTTCATGGTCGGCGAGGTGCGCATGCGCTCTCTGTTCATCGACCCGGAGCTGTCAGCGCCCGCATTGCGCCAATGCTGCGTCCTGGCGGTCACACCGCTGCTGCGGGAGTTGATCCTGCGTGCCGTGCAAGGTCCGGAACAAGCGGAAAACCCCTTGATCCAGCAATTGATGCTGGAAGAAATCGCCGCCCTGGAAAACCTTCCGCTGCACATTCCCATGCCCCAGGACCGGCGCTTGCAAGCCATCTGCCGGACCCTGATACAGACCCCGGATCACCCCCACACCCTGGAAGACTGGGCGCAGCAGGTCGGCGCCAGTTCACGAACCCTGGCGCGGCTGTTCCAGCAGCAGGTGCAGATGAATTTCAATGCCTGGCGCCAGCAGGTGCGCCTGATGGAAGCCCTGCCACGCCTGCTCGCCGGGGAAAGCGTGCACAGCGTGGCCGACTCGCTGGGATACGGCAGCGCCCGGGCCTTCAGCGCGATGTTCTGCCGTTTGCTCGGGGATACGCCACGGCATTACGTGGCGGCCCTGAATCAGCTCAGCGCAATCAATGCATCTCGGTGAAGGCCAGCTTCACGCCGATGGCGATCAGTACTGCGCCCATGGTGCGGTCGAACCAGTGGCCCATGCGGGCAAAGCCGGCACGAACCCGCTGCTGGCTGAAGAGCATGGCCACCAGGCAGAACCAGACAGCGGTGGCCACCGCCAGATACACGCCATACCCGGCCTGGATCGCCAGCGGCGTATGCGGGTTGATCACCACGGTGAACAGCGAGAGAAAGAACAGCGTCGCCTTGGGGTTCAGGCCATTGGTGACAAAGCCTGAAGTGAAGGCCCCACGCGCAGTGCGGACCCCGGCCTCCTTGTGCAAGTCGTCGGCCGCCGGTTTGGCCGGCTGGGCACGCAGGGCCTTGTAGCCGATGTACAGCAGGTAGGCCGCAGCCAGCCACTTCAGTGCGTTGAACAGGACGATGGACTGGGAAACGATCAGGCCGATCCCCAGCAGCGAGTAACCCACGTGCAGGAAGATTGCGCAGCCCACACCCAGCGCGGTCCAGGTGCCGGCTCGACGGCCGTGGGTCACGCTTTCACGCACCACCACGGCGAAGTCCGGGCCGGGGCTGGCCACTGCCAGAAGATGGATGAGGGCAACGGTCAAGAACTCGGTGAAGTACATGCAGGCTCCTGTGTATGTCTAATTATTTCATCTGTTAGGCTCGGCAGATTACGCCTTAGAACCCTCGTGCAAAAGGTACAGTTCATGACTAACAATCGCCGCGCCGTCTTCCTCGATCACAGCTCACTGGACCTCGGTGACCTGGACCTGGGTGCGCTGCATGACAGCTTCAGCCCTCTGCAAGTACATGCCCACACAGCGCCGGAACAGGTCGCCCAACGCCTGCAGGGCGCCCGGGTGGCCATCAGCAACAAGGTGGCACTGACAGCCGAAACCCTGGCCGCCTGCCCCGACCTGCAACTGATCCTGGTGGCCGCCACCGGCACCAACAATGTCGACCTGGCCGCAGCCCGCAAGCTGGGGATTACCGTCAGCAACTGCCAGGGCTACGGCACTCCCTCGGTGGCCCAGCACACCCTGATGCTGCTGCTCAACCTGGCCACCCGGGTCGCCGATTACCAGCAGGCCGTGGCTGCCGGGCGCTGGCAACAGGCCAGTCAGTTCTGCCTGCTGGACTACCCGATCATCGAACTGGCGGGCAAGACCCTGGGCCTGCTGGGCAATGGCGAACTGGGCAGCGCGGTGGCCCGCCTGGCCGAAGCCTTTGGCATGCGTGTGGTGCTGGGGCAGATTCCAGGCCGCCCGACCCGCCCGGACCGCCTGCCGCTGGAGGAACTGCTGCCGCAAGTGGACGCCCTGACCTTGCACTGCCCCCTCAACGAGCACACCCGCCACTTTATCGGTGCCCGGGAACTGGCCCTGCTCAAGCCCGGAGCCCTGGTGGTCAACACCGCCCGCGGCGGGCTGATCGATGAACAGGCCCTGGCCGATGCATTGCGCAATGGTCACCTGGGTGGTGCGGCCACCGATGTGCTCAGCGTCGAACCCCCGGTGGTTGGCAACCCCCTGCTGGCCGGCGACATTCCGCGCCTGATCGTCACTCCACACAACGCCTGGGGCAGCCGCGAGGCCCGCCAGCGAATCGTCGGTCAATTGACGCAAAACGCCCACGCCTTCTTCAGCGGCGCCCCGCTGCGGGTCGTGAGTTGATAAACTTCGCCACTTTTTTCGGGGGCGGATCATGGATACACGCAGTGAAGTACTGTTGCGTCAGGCTGAATTGTTTCAAGGCTCACTGCTGCTGGCCGGCCTGGCCGCCGACGATCTGCTGGGCCGACTGCCCAATGCCCGGGGCTGGAGCTGGCACGCCGGCGACCAGGCAGCCCTGGAGGCGCGCTTTCCCGGCCGCAGTCACTTTGGCGTAGACGCACCGGTCGAATCCTTCGACAGCGCCGTGCTGTTCCTGCCCAAATCCAAGGACCTCACCGACTACCTGCTCAACGCCCTGGCCTCGCGCCTGGCCGGGCGCGAACTGTACCTGGTGGGCGAGAAGCGCAGCGGCGTGGAGAGTGCGGCCAAGCAACTCAACCCTTTCGGCAAGCCACGCAAGCTCGATAGCGCCCGGCACTGCCAGCTGTGGCAGGTCACGGTGGCCAATGCTCCCGAACCGCTCACCCTGCAGAGCCTGGCCCAGGAGTACGAACTGCCGCTGGCCGAAGGCCCGCTGAAAGTCATCAGCCTGCCGGGGGTGTTCAGCCATGGCCGGCTGGATCGCGGCACCGCGCTGCTGCTGGAGCACCTGGACCACCTGCCCGCCGGCCACCTGCTGGACTTCGGCTGCGGTGCCGGAGTGCTCGGGGCCACCGTGAAACGCCGCTACCCGGACAGCCGCGTGACCCTGCTGGATGTGGACGCCTTCGCCGCCGCCAGCAGCCGCCTGACCCTGGCGGCCAACGGCCTGGAAGCCGAGGTGCTGACCGGTGACGGAATCGACGCCGCGCCCATGGGGCTGAACGGCATTCTGACCAATCCGCCCTTCCATACCGGGGTCCATACCGACTACCAGGCAACGGAAAACCTGCTGCGAAAAGCAGCCAAACATCTGCAAAAAGGTGGAGAACTGCGAGTAGTTGCCAACAGCTTCCTGCGCTACCAGCCGCTGATCGAAGAGCACCTGGGGCCCTGTGCGATCAAGGCCGAAGGCCAGGGCTTTCGCATTTATCGGGCCAAGCGTGGCTGAAATCCTTTTTCGCAAACAAGGCTTGCCGAAAGGGTTTTGCCTAGGCAGAATCCGCTCCGTCCTAGGGGAGTAGTCTCCCACGAGCGCCACGCTCGTCCGGCATGCGTCAACATACTTGGTCAACAGACCATGGCGCATGCGACCCAAGAGTCCGCACAGACGGACCGCAGGGTTTGACAAGACCTATGACACGCACACCTTACCCGGGGCGGGAAGGCTGTACGTGTCATAGCCGTGTCGACCCGCCCCTTAGGAAAACCCTGATGATGCTGGACTCCCTGCTCGTTCCCACCGCAATCGTTGCCTTGGCCGAAATCGGCGACAAGACGCAACTGCTTGCCCTGATTCTTGCCGCGCGCTTTCGCAAACCCTGGCCGATCATCGCCGGCATCGTTGCCGCGACCCTGGCCAACCATGCGGCGGCCGGTGCGGTAGGCGCCTGGTTCGGCAGCTTCTTCTCGGACTCGACCCTGCACTGGATCCTCGCCGCCAGCTTCACCGCCACCGCGCTGTGGACCCTGGTTCCGGACAAGATGGACGACGACGAAGCCAATACTGCACGCAAGTTCGGCCCATTCCTGACCACCCTGATCGCCTTCTTCCTGGCAGAAATCGGTGACAAGACCCAGGTCGCCACCGTCATGCTGGCGGCGCAGTACCCGGATCTGTGGCTGGTGATCATTGGTACCACCCTGGGCATGCTGATTGCCAACGTACCGGTGGTCCTGGCAGGCAACTTCGCCGCAGACAAGCTGCCCCTGACCCTGATCCGTCGCCTGGCGGCGTCGGCCTTCTTCATCCTCGCCGTGGTGGCGGTGTACAAGGCCATGCAGATCAGCGGCTGGGTATAAACGAAATCGCCGGCAAGCTGGCCCCTACGCAACCCGTAGGAGCCGGCTTGCCGGCGATGGCATCATCGACAATGACGCGAAGGGATCAGGACTTCTTGGCGGCCTGATACAGCGGCATCACCTTGGGAATCGCCGCCTGCAAGGAAGCGATACGGCTGGTGGAAGCCGGGTGAGTGCTCATGAACTCGGGCGGCGCGGAGCCACCGGCAGCCTGGCCCATCTTGTTCCACAGGCTGATGGCCGCATTCGGGTTGTAACCGGCACGGGCGGCCAGTTCCAGGCCGATCAGGTCCGCTTCGTTTTCATTCTCGCGGCTGTTGGGCAGGGTCATCAGCAGGTTCACCCCGTTGTCGCCCAGGGCTACGGTTTCCTGCGGAACGCCGAACAAGGTGGCGATCTGCTTGCCGGCACCGACCGCGTACTGCTTGGACATGGCTTCGCGACCGTGCTCGCGCAGGGCGTGGGCAATTTCATGGCCCATGACCGCGGCGATTTCATCGTCGGTGAGTTTGAGCTTCTCGATCAGCCCGGAGTAGAAAATGATCTTGCCGCCAGGACCGCAGTTGGCGTTGAGCTCGTCGCTCTTGATCAGGTTGACTTCCCATTTCCACTGCGCGCAGTCGGGGCGGAAAGTCGGCGCCTGGGCAATCAGGCGGTTGGCAATGACCTGCAGGCGCTTGGCGTTGGCGCTGGTCTTGTCCAGTACGCCCTGGCTGCTGGCTTCACCCAGAGTCTGCTGATAGGACTGGGCATAGGACTGGTTCACTTCAGCGCTGGAAACCATGCTGAACATGGATTGCTTGCGATCCACACCGACCACGCCACCGCTGGTGGTATTGACCGTTTCACAACCGCTGAGCAGTACTGCGGCACTCAATGCACATACGACCAATGACTTCTTCATCATGAAACCTCCCTGAAAACGTGGCGCGTATCCTAAGGGCGGAAATGTATCCGCGCCAGATGTAAAAACAGCAATCGGTCGCATTTCAGATACATATCTGCCTCGCAGGAGAAAATTCATTCCTCCCGCAAATCCCGCCCGGGTTACCCCCACAGCTTGCCAAGAACGACATCAAGCTCCCTGAAACAGTCATTTTTCCGTGTAAGGCTAATGGCCAGCGCTGCAGCGGCCGATACAGATCGGCAGACCTAAATTCCTGCGCCCGGAGCCTCTATGAAGTTCAAGTCGATCCAGTTTTCCGTCGCCGCCCTGGCCGGCGCCATCGTTCTCAGCGTGGTTGCAGCCCTGGTGCTGTACGCCCTGTTCTCCGGGGCCAGGACCCAGCAGATGGTGCAAGACCGTACCCAGGCCCAGTTCGAACAGGTCATCGAACAACGCCTGAGCGGCCTGGCGCAGACCCAGGTCAGCCAGATCCAGCGCGAACTGGAAGCGCCCCTTCTGATCGCCGGCGGCCTGGTGCGGGTCAATGCGCTGATGGGCACCCAGGACTCGCAAGGCCATGCCGGGCTGAGCCTGAGCCGTGAACAACTGATTGCCCTGATCAAGGAAAACGTCACCCAGAACCCGAAGATCCTCGGTGCGTACATTGGCTGGGAACCCGGTGCCATCGACCATGACGACGCGGCCTACGTAGGCACCTCGGTGGTGGGTATCGATGCAGCAAACGGCCGCTTCCTGCCCTGGTGGTTCCGCAATGAAGACGGCAGCCTGGGCCTGGACAAACTGGCCGACGTCAATGATCGGACCCTGCTTTCCACCGGCGTGCGCGCCAGCGAGTACTACCTCTGCTCCCAGGACAGCCTAAAGCCTTGCGCCATCGACCCCGCTCCCTACAAGGTCGGCGACAAGGTGGTGATGCTGGCCTCCTTTATTCAGCCGATCCTGCTCAACGGCAAGTTCCTGGGCATCGTGGGTGCCGACCTGTCAGTGAACTTCATCCAGGACATGCTGGTGGGCGCCAACCAGAAGCTCTACGGCGGCGCCGGGCACATGGCCCTGATCGGCGGTAACGGTCGCCTGGTCGCCTATACCAAGGACTCGAGCAAGTTCGGTGAAAAAGTCAGCGACGTGCTCAGCAGTGATGCACTGACCAAGCTGTCCAGCCTCAAGCGCGGCGAAGTGACCTACGACGTCGACCAGGCCAACGGCACCATCAGCCTGTACCTGCCCTTCGGCATCGGCCAGACCGATGCGCACTGGACCCTGATGCTGCAACTGCCGCTGAGCGCGGTGATGGCCGACCTCGACAAACTGCAAGGTGACCTGGCCGAACAACGCAAGGCCGACACCTTCGGCATGGCCATGGTCGGGCTGGTGATTGCCGGCCTCGGCTTGCTGGTGATCTGGCTGGTGGGCCACGGCATTGCCCGGCCGCTGCGGCAGATGGTGGCAATGCTCGACGACATCGCTCAGGGCGAAGGCGACCTGACCCGACGCCTGACCAGCGATCGCGCTGACGAACTGGGCTCCATCGCCAAAGGCTTCAACACCTTTTTGGCCAAGCTGCAGGCGATGATCAGCCAAGTGGTGACCTCGGTTCAGAGCGTCAGCGATTCCTCGGAACACACCGCAGACATCGCCATTCGCACCAACCAGGGCGTGCACAAGCAAATGGTTGAAATCGATCAGGTAGCCACCGCGGTGCACGAAATGACCGCCACCGCCCAGGACGTCGCGCGCAATGCCACCCAGGCCGCGCAAGCCGCCAGCCACGCCGACCAGGCCGCGAGCCAGGGCATGCAGATCGTGCGCGACACCTCCAGCGCCATCGGCGCCCTGGCCGAGGAAATCGGCCGTGCGGTGGGCGTGGTGCAGACCCTGGCCAAGGACAGCGAGAACATCAACGCCATCCTCATCGCCATTCGCGGGATTGCCGAGCAGACCAACCTGCTGGCGCTTAACGCGGCAATCGAGGCGGCGCGGGCCGGCGAGCAAGGCAGGGGCTTTGCGGTGGTTGCCGACGAGGTGCGCAACCTGGCGCAGAAAACCCAGCAGGCCACCGAAGAAATCCAGTCGATGATCCAGCAACTGCAACAGGGCACCCGGGAAGTGGTACGGGTGATGGAGGACAGCCAGCACAAGACCGACCAGAGTGTGGAACACGCGGCCAAGGCGGCCCAGGCCCTGGAAACCATCACCCAGGCGGTGTCGGTGATCAACGACATGAACACCCAGATCGCCAGCGCCGCCGAGGAGCAGAGCGCGGTGGCCGAGGACATCAACCGCAATGTGATCAATATCGGCCAGGTGGCCAATGAAGTGGCGGGCGGCGCCGATGAGTCCAGTGCGGCCAGCGCCGGGCTGACCAAGCTCGCCGAACAGCAACGACGCCTGATCAACCAGTTCAAAGTCTAATCACGGACCTGCAGGAGCCGGCTTGCCGGCGAAAGCGATCCTGGCTTGGACAGCAAACCAGGGGGCCTCTTCGCTGGCAAGCCAGCTCCTGCAGTTGATGCTTCAGGCGGGGGTCAGGCACTCGGGGCCGTTGAGCTTGGGGTCATTGACCAGGTTGGCCAGGATCCGCTCGCGCAGGGCTGCCGGCGGGCTGGCCAGCAAGGCTTGCAGGGCATGCAAGGGGGTCTCGGGATCGAGCCAGGCTTGCTGGCCGGCGGCATCGAGGATCAGCGGGCGACGCAGATTGGAAGCCGCCTGGGTTACCACTGCAGTGCTCAGCCAGACCTGCTCCTGCACCGGGTAGGCCTCCCATATCGCGGCAAAAAAGATCGACGAACCTTCCCCCGGCGTCAGCCAGTAGGGGCGCTTGCGGGTGCCGCCGCGCCATTCGTAGAAACCATTGGCCGGCAGCAGGCAGCGCCGCTCGCGAAAGGCCTGGCGAAACATCGGCTGCTCCGCCAGGGTTTCCGCCCGCGCATGGGCGGGCGTCCGGGAAAGGTCCGTGAGCCACGGCGGTGTCAGCCCCCAGCGGGCCCGGGCCAGGGTGCGCTGGCCATTTTCCGCGCGCTGGATCAGCACCGAATCATTGGGCGAGATGTTCCACTGCGCCTTCTGGTCGGCGGGAAATCCCGGCAAGGCGGCAAACGCGGGGTTCCAGCGAAACAGGGCATAACGTCCACACATGGGGCAATACAACTCTCGGCAAATCGGCGCTCAGCCTAACAGACCAGCACCCCGGCAAAATTGTCCGGTTCATCAAAGGGCAACGGCAGGGCCGCATTGTACGCAGCGATCAGCTCTCGCGCCTGTTGCGCCTGGTGGTTTTCCACCGACAGCCCCAGCAGCCCGAACAGCGGCAGCTCCCCTGCCCCGCCCAACAGATCGCGCCCCTGCAGATGGGCCTCGATCCCCTCGCTGGCCAGCATGCACTGGAGCAACTCGCCTTCCAGCAGGTTTTCCGGCTCGTAGATGCGCTGCATAAGGGCCACTCCCCATTCAGTCGTTTTCACTGTGAACGTCGAGCATCCATTCCCGACCGTCGGTTTGCAGGGTGAATACAATGGGCCGGCAGCACACCGGGCAGTCTTCGATATAGGTCTGGTCGCCGCCAGACAGGTCCAGCACCGCCTCTGCCTGTTCACCACAGTAAGGGCACTGATAATGGTCGGTTTCCAGCATCGCCGTCTCCAGAGTGACTTATGCGTATAATCGCCGGTCTATTTGCAGGGCTTTTTTTGTTTGAGCTGAATTTTCAGACCGTGCCCGGCTTTTTTTCGATCCGAACCTTTTCTTACCCTAGCCGTTTCTAACAAGAGAGCATGATGGGCGAATTCGATGCCATCCGACCTTACCACGACAGCGAAGTACCAGCGGTGCTGGCCCGGCTGCTCGGTGACAAGGCGTTTCTAGATATCCTCACCCACTTTCGCTTCCCGCGTTTTGCCAAGACTTTCGGCTGGCTGCTCAAACCCCTGATCGCTCACCGCCTGCGCCGTGAGTTTGCCGGGGTCACTTCGGTGGCCACCCTGCAGGACAAGGTCGAATTCTACGTCGACCACACCATCGAGCGGGCCACCGACGGCGTGACCTACACCGGCGTCGAGCAGTTCAAGTCGGGCACCGCCTATGTGTTCCTGGCCAACCACCGCGACATCGTCATGGACCCGGCCTTCGTCAACTACGCGGTGTACCACGCCGGCCTGCCGACGCCACGCATCGCCATTGGCGACAACCTGCTGCAGAAGCCGTTTGTCAGCGACCTGATGCGCCTGAACAAGAGTTTCATCGTGCACCGTTCCATCAGCGGTCGCCGGGAAAAGCTCGCGGCCTACCAGCTGCTGTCGGCCTATATCAACCATTCGATCCGCAACGACGGCCAGTCGATCTGGATCGCCCAGGCCGAGGGCCGGGCCAAGGATGGCGACGATCGCACCGAGTCGGCGATCCTCAAGATGTTCCACATGAGCCGCAAGGACGAGCCGTTCGGCGAGGTCATCCAGTCGTTGAACCTGACACCGGTGTCCATCAGCTACGAATACGACCCCTGCGACCAGGCCAAGGCCCGCGAGCTGTACATCCGCGCCACCACCGGCACCTATACCAAGGCACCAGGCGAGGATGACGTGAGCATCGCCAAGGGCATCACCGGCTATAAAGGCCGGGTCCACGTGAACTTCGCCGCGCCCATCAGCGAATCCTTCGAGGACACCAAGCAACTGGCCATGGAAATGGACCGGCAGATCCTCGGCGGCTACCGCCTGTTCCCGGTGCACTACCTGGCCTATGCCCAGTGGAGCGATGCCGATCCACAACTGCAGGTGCCAACGGCCGCCGAGGTCTTCCCGGCCCAGGAGCTGGCCAAGGCCGAACAGGAATGGCAGCGCCGGCTGGATGCCTGCCCGGCAGAACACCGGCCGTACCTGGTACTGCAATACGCCAATCCGGTGCGCAACCAGTATCGGGTCAAGGCCGGTCTGGCGCTGTAACGGCCGGACTGGAAAGCACAACGGCGCCTGCGGGCGCCGTTGTCGTTTCTGCAACCTGGGGGTTGATCAGAACCGGGTGCTGATCCAGGACACCAGCAACGCCAGGCCAAGGCAGGCGAAGCCGAAGCGGTAGAAAAACCTATTGATGCGCAAGGTTGCGGGATCCAGCATCAGCAGCGGCTGATCCACCGCCCGTCCCTCGCTCTGCACGGCCAGATTGGCCAGGGCCCGCAGTTCACGACGGCGGGTAGCGTGCAGCAGCCAGCTGCCTGGGCAGGCGAACAGCAGGGCAAGCAGGTTGATCAGTTTGGCGGGATGGGCGTTGAACATCGACCAGATCAGTTGCAGCGACATCATGAACCTCGGAGGAAAGCCGTATACGGGCCGTCGAGTGCACCCGCGGCGCGGATTCTACTCAATCCCCGACAAAACGCGGGGGGCTTTCCGACCAGTAACGAGACGCCGGTCCATTAATTTAAAGCGTCATCTTTTCGTCATCTAAACAAGCCAGTCTGTCGCCCCTCGAAACCCACGGAGCTTGTCATGCTGCACGCCGAAAACCAGGACCGCCTTTACCTGATCGCCCCCAGTGAAGAACAGCAGGCGCTGGTGGGCGCCCTGGCGTTCAACGTGCAGGACCGGCACTGGCTGGTGTATTGCGCCCTGGGCGGGCACCAGCACGCGGACCTGCCGGAAACAGACCTGCTGACGGGCGTCAGTATGCTGGACTTCTACGTCGAGGCGGCCTGATCCGCGCCCATAAAAAAGCCCGGCGCGCCATCAGGCAGCCGGGCTTTTTCGTTGCTTGGCCAGGGCTCAAACCCCGGCCAGGCGCGGGTTACTCGCCGAGGATCTGGCCCACGGTCGGATCCTTGAACAAGCGGGTCAGGGCATCGCTGAGCACATCACCCACCAGCTTGGTATTGGTGTCCTGGTTCGGCGCCATGCCGAAACGCTGGTCCAGGGAAGCACCGTAACGGCCGCTGTAACGACGGTTGGCGTTCTGCACATCCGAGCGGAAGGTGGCACCGATGGTGGCCTCGGTCACGTACAGGCCTTCTTTAGGCGACTGGTACTTGAGCTCGGCCAGGGTCACGGTCAACTGAGGGGCGTTGGCGCCACCGGCGGTCGGAGTAAAGCCCAGCAGGCGCACTGCGGCTTCGGCCTGGGCCTGCAGCTTGGGCAGGATCTGCGCGCTCTGCACGGTGATGGCACTGGTTTCCGGGTACAGGCCGCCACGGGTGCCCAGGGTCGGCGAAGGACGTCCATCAACCACTTTCACCACCACCGGCTGGCCATGGCCGACAGGCGCCAGCTGGGCAGTGAGCTTGGGCTCCGGGCTCAGTTGTTGCGGGCTGTGGGCGCAACCCACCAGCGACAGGCTGGTCACAGTGATCAAACCGAACAACAGGCGTTGCAACATGCTCATCTCTCCAGGAATCAGGCACAAACAGGCCCGCAGTATAGCGGTGCACAAGGACGGCAAACCAGCGCCAGGCATGACTTAGTCAAGACTCAGACAGGTCCCGTACAACCGGGTTCCTGTAACCTGCCGTTCACTGGCAATACATCATGATGTAACGGCTCAAGGGCATTCTTATCGTCAATGACACATTCAGGTACCTGGTCATGAACTTCCTCCGTTCCCTGTTCGCCCCCCGTCAACAGTTTCGCAGCTTCGCCCTGCTGGACAACCAGGGACGTTGCCAGGCCTTCAAGCACTGCCTGCTGGCCCCGGTAGGCGATGGCTGGGTGGAAATCCAGGAAATTCGCCTGAACTGGTTGCACCAGGCGCTGCCCGCCAGCGCCCGGGTCAGCCCGCGCTGCGCTCGCTCCCGGGTGCAACCGATACTGGCCACCTGACCAAAAGCCTAATAAAAGTCGCGAAACAGGATCATTTCTGCGCATTTCTTCGTTACAATCTCCCCCCGATTATAAGGACGTCTCCTGATCGGGCCTCGCAGTACCGCCAACGCCACTGCTTTGGCACCCCGCACCGCCCACAGAGAGCCGCCCACACAGTTCGAGTGAAGCTGGCGTGCTTGCTGTTCACCTTGCAAACCTCCACTTTTCGCGAAACTGCAGAGCTGCCGTTGCTCGGCCACTTAAAGCTGTTTGCCCGTCGTGCCCGCATCCTTTGCCGGCATCACCGCGCGGGCCAGGTGCCAGGCTGAGGCAGCCCTTTTTTGAGGTTCACGTCTTCAAAAGAGCGTGAAAAAACGGGTTTTCACAACTTCACAAGAGTGTGGCGAGCAAATGAATAGTTTTGCGTCTGAACTGGCACCATTGGCCTCTACAACAGCCCGATTACACAGGACCGAGCACTCCTCAAGAACTGGTGCTTGAAGCCTGTCCGCTGACGGATTTGGTTGCACGAGCGGATGTATCGACCATAAGTCGAATTGCCCGAGGCTCCCCGAGATGCGTTCATACGCACCTTGAGGCCCGGTTGGCAGCGTCCGTGGTAGTTGCAAAAAATTGCGAAGATTCGGACATGGCGATCCTGGCCATGGGTAACCTGGGGCATTACGTGAACCGCCCCGTCACTCCTGGCAGCCATGCCGTCAATTTGGTGCTGCAGATTTTGGAGACGCGTTAATGGCGCATAACGAAGCAGTAGACGTCGTATTGGTCGGGGCCGGCATCATGAGTGCCACCCTTGCTGTACTGCTCAAAGAGCTCGACCCCGCGATCAAGCTGGAAGTCGTCGAGCTGATGGATTCGGGTGCCGCGGAAAGTTCCAACCCGTGGAACAACGCCGGTACCGGCCATGCCGGCCTCTGTGAGCTGAACTACACGCCACAGGCCGCCGATGGCAGCATCGACATCAAGAAAGCCGTGCACATCAACACCCAGTTCGAGGTGTCGAAGCAGTTCTGGTCCTACCTGACCAAGAAAGGCACCTTCGGCTCGTCCAAGTCCTTCATCAGCCCCGTGCCGCACCTGAGCTTCGTACAGGGCGAAAAAGGCGTTTCCTTCCTCAAGAAGCGCTTTGAAGTACTGAGCCAGCACCATGCCTTCGCGGACATGGAATACACCGAAGACAAGGCCAAGATGGCCGAGTGGATGCCGCTGATGATGCCGGGCCGCCCAGCGGACGAAACCATCGCCGCCACTCGCGTGCTCAACGGTACCGACGTCAACTTCGGCGCCCTGACCAACCAGTTGCTCAAGCACCTGACCAGCGCTCCCGATGCCCAGGTCAAGTACTGCAAGCGTGTCACAGGCCTCAAGCGCAACAAGGCCAACGGCTGGACCGTGAGCATCAAGGACGTCAACAGCGGCAGTACCCGCGAAGTCGACGCCAAGTTCGTGTTCCTCGGCGCCGGTGGCGCGGCCCTGCCCCTGCTGCAGGCCTCGGGCATCGAGGAAAGCAAGGGCTTCGGCGGTTTCCCGGTGAGCGGCCAGTGGCTGCGTTGCGACAACCCGGAAGTGGTCAAGCAGCACCAGGCCAAGGTCTACAGCCAGGCGGCCGTGGGCTCGCCACCGATGTCCGTGCCGCACCTGGACACCCGCGTGGTCGAAGGCAAGAAGTCCCTGCTGTTCGGGCCTTATGCCGGCTTTACCACCAAGTTCCTCAAGCACGGCTCGTTCCTCGACCTGCCGATGTCGGTACGCGCCGGCAACATCGGCCCGATGCTGGCCGTGGCCCGGGACAACATGGACCTGACCAAGTACCTGGTCAGCGAAGTCATGCAGTCCATGGAACAGCGCCTGGAATCCCTGCGCCGCTTCTACCCCGAGGCCAAGGCCGAGGACTGGCGCCTGGAGGTGGCCGGCCAGCGGGTGCAGATCATCAAGAAGGATCCGAAGAAAGGCGGCATCCTGCAGTTCGGTACCGAACTGGTGGCCGCCAAGGACGGCTCTCTGGCCGCCCTGCTCGGCGCCTCGCCAGGTGCCTCGGTGACCGTTTCGATCATGCTGGAGCTGATCGAGCGCTGCTTCCCGGCCAAGGCCAGCGGCGAATGGGCTGCCAAGCTCAAGGAAATCTTCCCGGCACGGGAAAAGGTCCTGGAAACCGACGCAACGCTGTACCACCAGATCAACAGCGAAAACAACCTGAGCCTGGAGCTGGTCGAGCCAAGCAAGGAAACCGAAAGCTGCGCCTGATCCGCGCTGAATGAAAAACGCCCCGTCCTTCGCAGGACGGGGCGTTTTTTATGCCTGGCGAGAAGATCAGCCGCGGGCGTTGTCCATCAGCTCGATGTAGTCGGCGGCGTTGCGCTGATCGCGGATCAGGTCGACGAAGGTCTGGCCGTGCTCATCCTTGCCATCCAGGTCGAAACCGGCTTCGACGAAGAAGGTCAGGAAGCGTTCGAAATCATCGATGCGCAGGCCACGATAGGCCTTGATCAGCTTGTGCAGGGACGGCGAAGTTGCATCGACCGGCTCGAAATCGAGGAACAACTTGATCTGCTCGTCGCTGATCTCGTCACCAATCACTTGTTTCTTATCTTTACGCATTGCCGACTCCAGCTCGCAGACATTTCACGGGGCGGGCAGTTTACCCCCAGCCCGCATATGGCCTCAACGCGAACGCACGCTGCCGGTATGCAGGTCAGCCCAGATGTGCCCGTTGGCATAGCTGAGGAACTGGCAATACACCGTGTCGTTGCGCAACAGGTCCATCACCGCACGGTACTGGGCCAGCGGGTAATACAGGGTCAGGGTCCGGGTCTTGGCATCGAACTGCGGCTTTTTCAGGCTTTTGCTTTCACCGTCGAAGTTCACCAGCACCTGGCTGATGGTGGCGCCCTTGTTCAACGGCTTGCCCTTGAGCCGCACCCACACTGGCGAAGTCACGGGAATCGGTTGCTGGTTCGATTGGCGCTGGCTGCCGATCACCACCGAATACTCGGTGACCTGCAACAACTGCTGCTGTTGCGGGACGCTGTCGCGCAGAGTCAGATCATCGGGAGGCAGGAACTGCCCGTGCAAGGGGGCCGGGGCGGCTGCCAGGGGCAGGCTCAAGCACAGAAGAAGGGCCGCGCTACTGCGAATCAACAGGCTCATGACAGGCTCCAGACAAGGGCCGAGCACTCTAGCACGGGTTTTTACCGCAAATCTTGCACCGTTACCGACGGTAGGCCGCTGTCACGGGCGCGGGCCTGTTCAGTCGAACTGGGCGCGCATCCAGGCCTGGTATTCGGCCACGCCGGGCTCGCCTTCACGGGGCGCCCAACTGGCCTGCTCACCCTCGCCCACTGGGCGATAAGGGCCGGCCTTGCATTCGAACATCAGGCTGTCGGGCTCCAGCACCACCAGGCCGTGGAAAACCCCGGCCGGCAAGTCCACACCGACGCAGTCGCCGCCGGCCTGCAGCACCCGCTTGCCCTGGACCTGGCCCGCTTCATCGAAAATCAGCACGCCCAGGCGCCCCTTGAGCACCAGCAGGGTCTCGGCCTTGTCAGCGCTCAGGTGGCGATGCGGCGGAACATAAGTGGAGGGTTGCAGCCCCACCGCCATCCGGTGGCAAGGCTCTTCCATGGCATGGAAGTTGTGGTGCTGACGACCGCGGGGGTTGGCCGCGGCTTTCTCAGCCAGGTCGCTGAACAACGCTTGATCGAGAAAGCTCGGCCCGGTCATCGCTTACATGCCCTTGACGGCATAGATGCCGGCAGCGTTACGCCAGTAGCCCTTGTAGTCCATGCCGTAGCCGAACACGTAGCGGTCCACGCAAGGCAGGCCCATGTAGTCGGCCTTGAGGTCCGGACGGGCCTTGCGGTCGTGGTCCTTGTCGATCAGCACGGCCGTGTGCACGGCGCGGGCGCCGGCGTGTTTGCAGAAGTCGATGATCGCGCCCAGGGTGTGACCTTCATCGAGGATGTCGTCGATGATCAGCACGTCGCGGTCGATAAAGGAGACTTCCGGCTTGGACTTCCAGAACAGCTCACCGCCGCTGGTTTCGTTGCGGTAGCGGGTAGCGTGCAGGTAGGAGGCTTCCAGGGGAAAGCGCAGGTGGGTCAGCAGCTTGCCCGCGAAGATCAGGCCACCGTTCATGACGCAGAACACCACCGGATTGCGCTCAGCCAGTTCTTCAGTGATTTGTGCACCGACCCGGGCGATGGCCGCCTCGACTTCAGCTTCGGTGTACAGGCAGTCAGCCTCGCGCATGATTTGACGGATATGCTCGAGATCAGCGGACATGGCGCTCTCCAAGGGGTGGCAGTTTCGGAAAAGCGGGCAAAGGTACGCATCCGGCCCGGTCAGATCAAGCGTTTCTGGACTAACGTACTTTATGTCTATAGGACAACAACCCCGGATAGATTAATCTAGGCCGTTTTTTTTGCCCGCCGCCGGAGCCTTTCCCTATGCCCATCCGTGAGATCCGCCATCCGCTGATCCGACACAAACTTGGCCTTATGCGCCGCGCAGACATTAGCACGAAGAACTTTCGCGAGCTCGCTCAGGAAGTCGGTGCCCTGCTGACGTACGAAGCCACCAAAGACCTGCCCCTGGAAAGCTACGAGATTCCAGGCTGGTGCGGCCCTGTCCAGGTCGAGAAGATCGCCGGCAAGAAGATTACCGTGGTACCGATCCTGCGTGCCGGCATCGGCATGCTCGAAGGCGTGCTGAGCCTGATCCCGGGCGCCAAGGTCAGCGCCGTAGGCGTGGCGCGCAATGAGGAAACCCTGCAAGCCCACACTTACCTGGAAAAACTGGTACCGGAAATCGACGAGCGCCTGGCGATGATCATCGACCCGATGCTGGCCACCGGCAGTTCCATGGTCGCCACCATCGACCTGTTGAAAAAGGCCGGCTGCCGTGACATCCGCGCCATGGTCCTGGTGGCCGCCCCCGAGGGCATCGCCGCCGTCGAGCAGGCGCACCCGGACGTGACCATCTACACCGCTTCCATCGATCAGAAGCTCAACGAGCATGGCTACATCATTCCTGGCCTGGGTGATGCCGGTGACAAGATCTTCGGCACCAAGCAGAAGGATTCCTGATCATGCAGGACGAGTTCAACGATCCGCTCTGGCGCCAGGTACTGTCTGGCGCCCAGATGCTCTTCGTGGCCTTCGGTGCCCTGGTGTTGATGCCGCTGATCACCGGTCTCGACCCGAACGTGGCGCTGTTCACGGCGGGTCTCGGGACTCTGTTGTTCCAGGTGGTGACCGGGCGCCAGGTGCCGGTCTTCCTGGCGTCGAGCTTTGCCTTCATCACCCCGATCATTCTCGCCAAGGGCCAGTTCGGCCTCGCGGCGACCATGGGCGGGGTAATGGCGGCGGGCTTCGTCTACACCTTCCTCGGCCTGGCCGTGAAGATCAAGGGCACCGGTTTCATCGACCGCCTGTTGCCGCCGGTGGTCATTGGCCCGGTGATCATTTCCATCGGCCTGGCCATGGCCCCCATCGCCGCCAACATGGCCATGGGCAAGGCCGGTGACGGCAGCGAGCTGATTCATTACCAGACGGCGATGATGATCTCGATGCCCGCGCTGCTCACCACCCTGATCGTCGCGGTGTTCGGCAAAGGCATCTTTCGCCTGGTGCCGATCATTTCCGGCGTGCTGGTGGGGTTTGCCCTGTCGTTCTACTTCGGCGTGGTGGACACCGCGAAGATCGCCGCCGCCCCCTGGCTGGCGCTGCCGCACTTCACCGCACCGGAGTTCAACTGGCAGGCGATCCTGTTCATCGTCCCGGTCGCCCTGGCACCGGCCATCGAGCACATCGGTGGCGTGATTGCGGTCGGCAGCGTCACCGGCCGCGACTACCTGAAGAAGCCCGGTCTGCACCGCACCCTGTTCGGTGACGGCATCGCCACCACCGCTGCCGGCCTGTTCGGCGGGCCGCCCAACACCACCTACGCCGAAGTCACTGGCGCGGTGATGCTGACCAAGAACTACAACCCGAAAATCATGACCTGGGCGGCGGTCTTCGCCATCACCCTGGCCTTTATCGGCAAGTTCGGCGCGCTGCTGCAAAGCATCCCGGTGCCAGTGATGGGCGGGATTCTCTGCCTGCTGTTCGGCTCGATCGCCGCGGTGGGGATGAATACCCTGATCCGCCACAAGATCGACCTGGGCGAAGCCCGCAACCTGGTGATCGTCTCGGTGACCCTGGTGTTCGGCATTGGCGGCGTGCTGGTGGGAACCGGTACCGGTCCGGATGATTTCGGCCTCAAGGGCATCGCCCTGTGCGCCGTTGTCGCCATCGTGCTGAACCTGGTACTGCCGGGGAACGACGGCTGGAAAAACAAGAAGGCCGATGAGCCTTTGATCTAGAGAACCCTTCGCCGGCAAGCTGTCTCCCACGCAGGAGCCGGCTTGCCGGCGAAGCTATTTACAACGCCAGCGGCGCTCGCTCGCACAAGGCGTTCAAGGCCTTGGCCCATTGTGGGTCGTCATTCAGGCAAGGGATCAACACCAGGTCCTCCCCTCCCGCCTCGCGAAACTGCTCGCGACCGCGATCACCGATCTCCTCCAGGGTTTCGATGCAGTCGGCGACAAATGCCGGGCACATCACCATGACTTTCTTTACTCCCTGCTTGGCCAATTCATCAAGCCGCGCCTCGGTGTAGGGCTCGATCCACTTGGCCCGTCCCAGACGAGACTGGAACGACACCGACCAGGTGCCATCCGCCAATCCCAAGTGCTCGGCCAAAGCCGATGCGGTGCGCATGCACTGGGCGCGGTAACAGGTGGCCAGCACCGCCGGCGAAGCATTGCGGCAACAGTCGGCGTCCTTGAAGCAATGCTGGCCGGTCGGGTCGAGCTTGGTCAGGTGGCGTTCCGGCAGGCCGTGAAAGCTGAGCAACAGATGATCATGCTCCCGGGCCAGGTATGGCTTGGCGCTGGCCGCCAGGGCCTGGATGTACTCAGGCTGATCGTAGAACGGCTGTAGCACGCTGAATTGCACGTCCAGCTTGCGCTCGCGCACCACGCGCCTGGCCTCTTCGATCACGGTGGTCACCGTGCTGTCGGCGAACTGTGGGTAAAGTGGTGCCAGGGTAATCTTCTTCTGTCCCTGTGCCACCAGCTTGAGCAGCGCCGACTCGATCGAAGGTTCGCCATAACGCATCGCCAGCTCGACCGGCCCCTGCTTCCACTGCTCGCTCATTACCTTCTGCAGACGCCGGCTGAGCACCACCAGCGGCGAACCCTCTTCCCACCAGATCGACGCGTAGGCATGGGCCGATTGCTCTGGCCGCTTGATCAGGATCAGCGACACCAGCAAGCGTCGAACCGGCCAGGGCAGGTCGATCACATAAGGGTCCATGAGGAATTGGTTGAGGTAGCTGCGCACGTCCGCCACCGAAGTGGAAGCCGGCGAACCCAGGTTGACCAGGAGCAACGCGTGATCGGTCATGCAACGTCCTATTTCAGAGGCGGCTGGACACAGGCGTCCAGGGCCGCAGGCAAATCAGTGAACTGGAAAGTGAAACCCGCTTCCAGCAACCGCGCGGGAACGGCACGCTGGCCTCCCAGCAACAGCAACGACAATTCACCCAAGGCCAGGCGCAGGAAAAACGCCGGCAGCGGTATTAGTGCGGGTCGGTGCAGCACCCGCCCCAAGGTCTTGGCGAACTCGCGGTTGCGCACCGGTTTTGGCGCGCAGGCATTATAAGGACCCTGCGCCCCAGGCTGATGCACAAGAAAATCAATCAGGGCGATTTGATCGTCGATATGAATCCACGGCATCCATTGTCGGCCGTTGCCGATCGGCCCGCCCAGCCCCAGCTTGAAGGGCAGCAGCAGGCGCGACAAAAAGCCGCCCTCGGGCGACAGCACCAAACCGGTGCGCACCAGCACCACACGCACGCCCATGGCTTCGGCGCGCTGGGCAGTTTCTTCCCAGGCAATGCACAACTGGCTGGCAAAGTCCTCGTTGACCGGGGGCGAATCCTCGCTCAGCTCCCGTTCGCCACCGTCGCCGTACCAGCCCACCGCCGAGCCCGACACCAGCACACCGGGTTTGTGTTCGCGGCTTTCGAGCCAGGCCAGCAGGGTTTCAGTCAGGGCAATGCGGCTGTGCCACAGCAGCGCCTTGCGCTTGTGGCTCCAGGGCCGATCGGCGATCGGCGCCCCGGCCAGGTTGATCACCGCGTCCACCGGGATCTGGTCCAGCTCTTGCAACGCCTTGACAGCCCGCACCTGGGGACCGCACAGGGCGGCAACCTTATCGGGTTGGCGAGTCCATACACTCAACTGGTGACCCTGGGCCTGCCAGTGACGACACAGGGCACGCCCGATCAAACCAGTACCGCCGGTCAGCAATATATGCATGACATCTTCCTCGCGTGGCGTTTTACCCGAATCACTAGTCTATTTTTATAAGCAGGGATCTTTTCAATCGGACAGGCTGTGTTTTAACGATAGACAACCTGAACAACCGATGACGCCGAAAGCTATACCAAAAAACAATATTGTACAGGTTTTGGCGGCGGCGTAATCTGTACAGAAAGGTAAACGAGGCCCCTATGACAGTACCCATCGCAATCATTGGTACCGGCATCGCCGGACTCTCCGCCGCCCAGGCGCTACGAGATGCCGGGCATACCGTCCACCTTTTCGACAAAAGCCGCGGCAGCGGCGGGCGCATGTCGAGCAAACGCAGCGATGCCGGCAGCCTGGACCTGGGAGCTCAGTACTTTACCGCCCGTGACCGTCGTTTCGTCACCGAAGTCCAGCGCTGGCAAGCCAAGGGCTGGGTCGCCGAATGGACGCCACAACTCTACAACTCCCACGGCGGACAACTCAGCCCTTCTCCCGATGAACAGACTCGCTGGGTCGGGACGCCGCGCATGAGCGCCATCACTCGCGCACTGATCGGCGACCTGGAAGTGCACTTTGCCTGCCGCATCACGGAAGTCTTCCGCGGCGAACAACACTGGCACCTGCAGGACGCCGAAGGCTTTACCCATGGCCCCTTCAGCCACGTGGTGATCGCCACTCCGGCGCCCCAGGCCACCGCCCTCCTGGCTGCCGCGCCGAAGCTTGCGGGCGTCGCCGCCGGGGTAAAAATGGACCCGACCTGGGCCGTCGCCCTGGCCTTCGATACCCCTCTGGAAACCCCCATGGAAGGCTGCTTCGTGCAGGACAGCCCGCTGGACTGGCTGGCCCGCAACCGCAGCAAGCCCGGGCGCGACAGCCACCTCGACACCTGGGTCCTGCATGCCACCAGCGCCTGGAGTCGGCAGCACATCGACCTTTCCAAGGAGGCCGTGACCGAACAATTGCACGGGGCCTTCGCCGAGCTGCTGCACAGCGTCATGCCCGCCCCGACCTTCAGCCTGGCCCATCGCTGGCTCTACGCCCGCCCGGCCACCAGCCATGAATGGGGCGCCCTGGCCGACGCCGACCTGGGGCTGTATGCATGCGGCGACTGGTGCCTCTCCGGTCGGGTCGAAGGCGCCTGGCTCAGTGGCCAGGAGGCCGCACGCCGGCTGCACGAGAGCCTGCAGTGAATCGACTCAACCCACGCAAACTGCTGCTGTCGAAATGGACGGCAGCCCATCCGCAGCGCCGCGAAAAGCACTTTCTGGTTACCGAACTCTTCTGCGATGAAGAAGGCACAGTGCTGGACATCGAACTGCAAGCGGTGCTCACCCGACGCTGCCAGCGATTGAGCTGGCAAACCCTCCAAAACGACAGCGAGTGGCGAATGGGCTGGCGGTAACCGGCGCAACCGCAGGGCAATACCTATACAAAAAATTTGACTTGTACAACTTTAATTCTATGATGAAGAAAGGTTGTACAACGTTAGGTTTTTGTACAGGTAAGCCCTGGAGGTTGCAGCATGTCCGCCAAGCCGAAAATTGCCATCAGCGCCTGCCTGATGGGTGTGGAAGTCCGCTACAACGGTGGACACAAAGAGTCCCGGCTGTGCAGCCGAGTCCTCACCGAACACTTCGACTTCGTGCCCCTGTGCCCGGAAGTCGCCATCGGCATGGGCACCCCCCGCGAACCTATCCGACTGGTCGGCGACCCCGAGCAGCCGCGGGCCGTGGGCACCGTGGACCCCAGCCTGGACGTCACTCTGCCCCTGGCCGAATATGGCGAGCGCATGGCGGCCGAGGTCGATGACATCTGCGGCTACATCTTCATGCAGAACTCGCCCTCCTGCGGCCTGGAGCGAGTCAAGGTGTACCAGGCCAACGGCATTCCCCATCGCAACGGCGGTCGCGGCATCTATGCCCAGGCGTTCTGTCAGAAACATCCCGATCTGCCAGTGGAAGAAGCCGGGCGCCTGAACGATCCGGTGCTGCGGGAAAACTTCCTGACTCGGGTCTACGTCTATCGCGACTGGCAGGCGCTGCTCAAGCAAGGCCTGACTCGCCGCGCCCTCACGGACTTCCACTCGCGCTGCAAATACCTGCTGATGGCCCATCACCCGCTGCAGTACAAGACCCTGGGCAATCTGCTGGGCAGCATGGGCAAGAGCGATCCGAGCCTGATCGGCCCGCGCTATTTCAGCGAGCTGATGGCGGCGCTGAGCAAATGCGCGACCCGCGGCACCCACAGCAATGTGCTGCAGCACCTGAGCGGCTACCTCAAGCAAGCCATCAGCAGCGCGGACAAGCAGGAAGTGCAGCATGTCATTGGTCAGTACCGTCACGGCATCGTGCCTCTGGTGGTGCCCCTGACCCTACTCAAGCACCACTTCCGCCAGCACCCCGATCCCTACATCGCCCAGCAGTTGTATTTGCAACCGCACCCGGAAAACCTCAGCCTGCGCAACGCGATCTGAGCCATGAAAGCACTCGATCAACAGGCCGAAGACAACAGCGCCCACTACCGGCGCGCCCTGGATGAAGGCTGGCTGCCGATTCGCGAAGTGGCGCGCCAGACCGGGGTCAACGCCGTCACCCTGCGCGCCTGGGAGCGCCGTTACGGACTGATCGTGCCCCTGCGCACCCCAAAGGGCCACCGCCTGTACTCCCAGGAGCAGGTGCAGGAAATCCTCACCATCCTCACCTGGCTCAATCGCGGGGTGGCGGTCAGCCAGGTCAAGCACCTGCTGGACAGCGCCCCAAGCGCCAGCACACCGGCCGAGAACGACTGGCAGCGCCTGCGCCAGACCCTGAGCCTGGCGATCAGCCAACTGGCCGAGCGCAAGGTCGACGACACCTTCAACCAGGCCATGGCCCTGTATCCGCCGCGCACCCTGTGCGAGCACCTGCTGATGCCGTTGCTGGCAGAACTGGAGCAGCGCTGGCAGGGTCAGTTCGGCAGCCAGATGGAGCAGGTGTTCTTCTACTCCTGGCTGCGCAGCAAGCTGGGGGCACGGATCTACCACAACAATCGACAGCTGCAGGCCCCACCGCTGCTGCTGGTCAACCAGTCGGACCTGCCGCTGGAACCCCACCTGTGGCTGACCGCCTGGCTGGCCAGCAGCGCCGATTGCCCGGTGGAAGTCTTCGACTGGCCACTGCCCGGCGCCGAACTGGCCCTGGCCGTCGAACGCCTGCAGGCCCGGGGCCTGCTGCTGTATTCAAGCAAGGCCCTCAACCCTGCGCAGTTGCCCAGGCTGCTCAACGGCATCGACTGCAAAAAATTCATCGCCGGACCCGCGGTGTGCATCCATCCCGCCGAGTGGTCCGTATGTCTCTCTGAAATCGCCGATCTGCACCTGGCCCAGGACCCGATAACGGCCTGCCAGGCGCTGCTTGAGCGAGGACTCTTCTGAACCGGGAATCAGCATGCAATTGATCTGGCTGCGCAGCGACCTGCGCCTACATGACAACACCGCCCTCTGCGCCGCCACCCAGCGTGGCCCGACCGTAGCGGTGTACCTGCTGAGCCCGGAGCAGTGGCAGGCCCACGACGATGCGCCGTGCAAGGTTGACTTCTGGCTGCGCAATCTGCAGTCGTTGAGCAAGTCCCTGGGCCGGCTAAACATCCCCCTGCTGATCCGCAGCGCCGCCACCTGGGACCAGGCCCCCCAGGTCCTGCTGGAACTGTGCCGACAACTGCAGGTACGCATGCTGCATTTCAACCAGGAATACGGGATCCACGAAAGCCGTCGCGACGCCGCAGTGACCCGGGTTCTGGAAGATGCCGACATCAGTGTCCAGGGCCACCTCGATCAACTGCTGTTCCAGCCCGGTAGCGTGCTGACCAAGAGCGGCGGCTACTTCCAGGTATTCAGCCAGTTCCGCAAGGTCTGCTACAGCCGCCTGCACAGCGCACTGCCGGCCCTGGTCGCCAGCCCCAAGGCGCAATTGCCGCTGTCGATCCAGGCCGATCCCGTGCCCCGTCATATCGACGGCTTCCCGTCCCCCAGCCAATCACTGCGCGACCTCTGGCCGGCCGGCGAAGATCAGGCCCTGGGCCGCCTGGAACAGTTCACCGACGAGCAGATCCACTACTACCAGAGCGAACGCGACTTCCCGGCCAAGCCCGGCACCAGCCAGCTTTCGCCCTACCTCGCCGCCGGAGTGATCTCGCCGCGGCAATGCCTGCACGCCGCCTTGCGCTGCAACCAGGGCGAGTTCGAAAGCGGCAATCCCGGCGCCGTCACCTGGATCAACGAACTGCTGTGGCGCGAGTTCTACAAACACATCCTGGTGGGTTACCCACGGGTTTCCCGGCACCGCGCCTTCCGCCCGGAAACCGAGGCGGTGGCCTGGCGCGACGCCCCCGAAGACCTGGCGGCCTGGCAAGAAGGCCGCACCGGCCTGCCGATCATCGACGCCGCCATGCGCCAACTGCTGGAGACCGGCTGGATGCACAACCGCCTGCGAATGGTGGTGGCGATGTTCCTGACCAAGAACCTGCTGATCGACTGGCGTGAAGGCGAACGCTTCTTCATGCGCCACCTGATCGACGGCGACCTGGCGGCGAACAATGGCGGCTGGCAATGGAGTTCCTCCACCGGCACCGACGCCGCGCCGTACTTCCGCATTTTCAACCCCGTGAGCCAGTCGGAACGTTTCGATGCCGAAGGGCGCTTCATCAAGCACTGGCTGCCGCAACTGGCGGGGTTGAACAAAAAGGATATCCACAACCCGGGGGCCATGGGCGGCCTGTTCGCAGTCGCCGACTACCCGGCGCCCATGGTCGACCTGGCCATGTCCCGGGATCGCGCCCTGGCCGCCTTCAAGGCCCTGCCTGCGCGGCCGGACGCGGGGGGGACCCATGACTGACTTCCTCCAGCGCTTCGCCCGGGACTTCGCCAGCCTCGACAAGCACAACCTGCAGCGCCTGGATCAGCTCTACAGCGAGGACATCCAGTTCACCGACCCGCTGCACGAGGTCAATGGCTTGCCGCGCCTACGGCACTACTTCGCCGAGCTGTACGCCAATGTCAGCGAACTGCGCTTCGACTTCCACGGCATCGATACCTGCGGCGAAGGCCAGGGCTACCTGCGCTGGACCATGAGCTACCGCCACCCGCGCCTGCGCGCTGGCCAGCTGGTCCGGGTCGCCGGCTGCTCGCACCTGCATTGGCGTGACGACAAGGTCTACCGGCATCGCGACTATTTCGACGCCGGCGCGCTGCTCTATGAACACCTGCCGGTACTCGGCACGGTGATCGCCTGGTTGAAAAGGAGGCTCGGATGAACCCGGCAATGCCACGGCGGATCTGGCTCACCGGTGCCAGCAGCGGCATCGGTGCGGCGCTGGCCGAAGAGCTGCTCAAGGCCGGCGCCCAGGTGGCCGTCAGCGCCCGTTCGCGCGAGCCCCTGGAGGCCCTGGCCCAGCGGTATCCGGGTCGGGTGCTGGTGGTGCCCGGCGATCTCACCGACGCCCTGCAAGTGCGCGAGATCGGCAAGCGCATCGCCCAGGCCTGGGGCGCCCTGGACACGGCGATTCTCAATGCCGGCACTTGTGAATACATCGACGTGCAGCAATTCGAGGCGGCGCTGATCCAGCGTGTGCTCAACAGCAACCTGCTGTCCGCCGGCTATTGCATCGAAGCCGCACTGCCCTTGTTGCGGGCCGGCAATCAGCCCCATCTGGTGGGCGTGGCCAGTTCCGTGACCTATCTGCCGCTGCCCCGGGCCGGCGCCTACGGCGCCTCCAAGGCCGCCCTGCGTTACCTGCTGCAATCCTTGCGCATCGACCTGGCCGCCGAGGGCATCGACGTCACCGTGGTCAGCCCGGGCTTCGTCGATACCCCGCTGACCGCGCGCAACGACTTTGCCATGCCCATGAGCTGGCCCGCCGCCAAGGCCGCCCGACATATCCACAAGCGTCTGTCACACCGGGATCTGGAGATCGCTTTCCCCGCCCCGTTCATCTTCGGCCTCAAGCTGCTGTCCTGGCTGCCCGGCCGCTTGCAACTGGCCATCGGCAAACGCCTGGCCCGCACGGGGAGTGCATCGTGAAAATCGCCATTATCGGTAGCGGCATCGCCGGCCTGACCTGCGCCTACGTTCTCAACCGTCGCCATGACATCCGGGTCTTCGAGGCCGGCAGCTGGATCGGCGGTCACACCCATACCGTGGAAGTCAGCCACAACGGCGAAACCCAATCCGTGGACACCGGGTTCATCGTCTTCAACGACTGGACCTACCCCAACTTCATCCGCCTGCTGGGCCAGATCGGGGTCAAGTTCAAACCCACCGAGATGAGCTTCTCGGTGTGCGATCCGGCCTCGGGCCTGGAGTACAACGGCAACAACCTCAACAGCCTGTTCGCCCAGCGGCGCAACCTGCTGTCGCCCGGGTTCTGGGGCATGCTGCGGGACATTCTGCGCTTCAACAAAGCCGCCTTGCTCGATCTGCAGCAGCAGCGGATCGCCGCCGACACCACCCTTGGCGACTACCTGAAAAACCAGGGCTATGGCGAGCGTTTCATCCAGCACTACATCGTGCCCATGGGGTCGGCGATCTGGTCGATGTCACGGGTGCAGATGCTCGGTTTCCCCTTGCAGTTCTTTGTGCGTTTCTTCAAGAACCACGGCTTGCTGTCGGTGAACAATCGTCCCCAGTGGTGCGTGATCGAAGGCGGCTCAAGCCGCTATATCGAACCGCTAACCGCCTCTTTCCGCCAGCACATCCGCCTCGACTGCCCGGTGCAACGGGTCGAGCGCGACGAAACCGGCGTGCTGATCCACAGCGCCGCCGGCAGCGAACGCTTCGACAAGGTGGTGTTCGCCTGTCACAGCGACGAGGCCCTGCAACTGCTGGCTAGCCCCAGCCGGGCCGAGCGGGAGATTCTCCAGGCCCTGCCCTACGCCGACAACGACGTGGTACTGCACACCGATACCCGGCTGCTGCCCCGCCGGCGCCTGGCCTGGGCCAGCTGGAACTACCGCCTGGACGCCAGCGGCGACAAAGCCGCCGCCGTGACCTACGACATGAACATCCTGCAAGGTCTGAAGAGCGACACCACCTTCTGCGTCAGCCTCAACCAGACCGCGGTCATCGACCCGACGCAAATCCTTGCCCGCTTCACTTACGCCCACCCCCAGTACAGCCTCGAAGCGGTGGCGGCCCAGGCCCGCTGGAGCGAGCTGCAAGGCGCCCAGCACAGCTTCTACTGCGGCGCCTACTGGGCCAACGGCTTTCACGAAGACGGCGTGGTCAGTGCGTTGCGCGTGGCCCAGGCCTTTGGTGAACAACTGTGAACAGTGCCCTGTACAGCGGCTGGATCAGCCACCGGCGCTTCGCCCCCAAGGACCATGCCTTCCGCTATCGGATCGGCCTCTTGTACCTGGACCTGGACGAGCAGGAATCGGTGCTGGGACTCTCGCCCCTGGCGGGCCGCAGCCGTTTCGCCCCCTTCGCCTTCCGCGAAAGCGATTACCTGAAGGACTTCACCGGCCAGGGCATGCGCCTGATCGACGCGGTACGCCAGCAAGTGGCCGCAGCCATCGGCCGTGTGCCGGGCGGCGCGGTGCGCCTGTTGACCCAGGTGCGCAGCTGGGGCCTAGCGTTCAATCCGGTGAGTTTCTTCTACTGCTTCGAGGCCGACGGGCAACTGGCGGCGATTCTCTGTGAAGTCACCAATACCCCGTGGCGCGAGCGCTATCACTACGTGCTGCCGGCCCGCCCGGACAGTGCCGGCGCTGCCGAGCACCAGCACTTTGCCGTGGCCAAGGCCTTCCACGTCTCGCCGTTTTTACCCCGTGACCTGGAATACCGCATGAGCTTCAGCCCGCCGGCCGATCGCCTGGGCGTGCACATGGCCGACTGGCAGGGTGATCTGAAGGTATTCGACGCCACCCTCAGCCTGCAGCGCCAGACCCTGGATCGCCGCAGCCTGCACCAGTACCTGCGCAGTTTTCCATGGATGACCGCCAAGACCTGCCTGGCCATCTACTGGCAGGCCCTGCGCCTGACCGCCAAGGGCATCACCTTCTTTCCCCATGAGGCCGCCGACGGCGCCTATCGCACAGCCGCTGTACAACCCAAGGATCGCCGCCATGAAATCCTCTAGCGTATCGGCCAGAAATACCCTGTTCAGCACCCACAGCCTTACCGCCAACCTGTTGCGTCGCGGTGTGCTGCGGCAACTGGCGCACCTCAAGCACGGCCAACTGCTGGTCATCGAAAACGCCGAGCGCCTGGTCTTCGGCGACCGCACGGCGGCCTTGGTGGGTGAGATCCATATCCACGACAGCAGCGCCTGGGGGCTGGTGGCCAGCAGCGGCTCGATCGGTGCCGGCGAAGCGTTCATCCACGGCTACTGGAGCACCCCGGACCTGACGGCGGTGATCCGCATCTTCGTCAGCAACCTGGACGTGCTGGATGCCATGGAAGGCGGCCTGGCGCGACTCGGCCGGCCGTTGGTACGCGGCCTGCACTGGCTCAATCGCAACACGCGCAAGGGCTCGCAGAAAAACATCGCCGCCCACTACGACCTCGGCAATGAACTGTTCGAGCAGTTTCTCGACCCCACGATGATGTATTCGGCCGCGCAATTTCGCAGCGAGGACGACAGCCTGGAGCAGGCCCAGTTGAACAAACTGGAACGCATCTGCCAGAAACTCGCCCTCAAGCCCGAGGATCACCTGCTGGAAATCGGCACCGGCTGGGGCAGCATGGCGCTGTATGCGGCGCAGAACTACGGGTGCCGCGTGACCACCACCACCTTGTCCAAGGAACAGTTCGCTTATACCCGCCAGCGCATCGACGCTGCCGGCCTGCAGGACCGGGTGACCCTGTTGCTGGAGGACTATCGCGACCTGGACGGGCATTACGACAAGCTGGTGTCCATCGAAATGATCGAAGCCGTGGGCCACCGCTTCCTGCCCACCTACTTCCAGCAGTGCGCGAAGTTGCTCAAAAGCAACGGCCTGATGCTGCTGCAAGCCATCACCATCCGTGACCAGCGCTATGAACAGGCGAAGAACGGCGTGGACTTCATCCAGCGCTACATCTTCCCCGGCGGCGCCCTGCCCAGCGTGCAGAAGATGCTCGAAGTGGTCAGCCGCGACACCGACATGAACCTGCTGCACATGGAGGATTTCGGCCTGCACTACGCCCGCACCCTGCGCCTGTGGCACGAGAACTTCCGCCGCGCCCACGGCCGCCTGAGCGAGCTGGGCTATGACACGTACTTCCTGCGCCTGTGGGAGTTCTACCTGTGCTACTGCGAAGGCGGTTTCCTGGAGCGCAGCATCGGCACCGCGCAAATGCTCCTGGCCAAACCCTCGGCGGTGCCGCAACCCCTGCTGGGACGTTTCGATGCGTAAACAACTGGCCAACGCCCTGCTGTTCCAGCTGGGCTGGTTCATCTGTGTGCTGTCCGGCGACAGCGCCTGGCTGCTGCTGGGGGTGGCGATCCTGCTGGCGCATTTTCGCTGGATCGGCAGCTGGGCCGCGGAAGGCCGGATGATTTTCGGGGTCGCCCTGACCGGCATTACCCTGGACAGCTTCCTGCACTGGCTGGAGGTGTTCCAGTTCCAGCAAGTGAGCCTGCTGATTCCCCTGTGGCTGATCGTGCTCTGGGCCTTGCTGGGAACCACTTTGCGCCACTGCCTGGCGTGGACCGCCCGGCCCTGGTGGCTGACCTGCCTGGTTGGCGCACTGTGCGGACCGCTGTCCTATTACGCCGGGGGCCGCCTGGCCGGAGTGAGCTTTGCCTATGGCCTGTGGCCAACCCTGCTGGGGCTGGGACTGCTGTGGAGCATGCTGCTGCCGCTGCTGCACGTGCTCGCACGCCCCACTGCGGAAGAACCGCAGGCAGCCATCCCGGACTGAGCGTCCGTCCGGGCTTTCCCACAGCAGGGGCTCACTGCCTTACACTGCGCGCCTATGACCACCATCCCCGTTATCTCCATCGCCGCCGAACCCGCCGTCAGTTGCTCCACCTGCGCCGCCTGTTGCTGCCAGCTGGAGGTCATGCTGATCACCGACACCGGGGTGCCCGAGCGCTTTATCGATACCGACGATTGGGGAGGGGAAGTCATGCGCCGCCTGGATGACGGCTGGTGCGCGGCGCTGGACCGCGACAGCATGCGTTGCAGCATCTATGAGCTGCGGCCGCTGATCTGTCGCGAGTTCGAGCTGGGCGAGGCCGATTGCTTGAGCGAACGCCGGGGAATTGCCACGGCGTATCGCTGATAGCGGCCTTAGAGCGGCATCGTGTAATGCAGCGCGTAGCTTTCGATACCGTCGTTGGGGGTCTTGATGCCGGCGTTGGAGTAGTGCGTGGCGCGGATACCGACTTCATGGCCACCGGCGAAGCGCAGGCCGAAACCGATGCGGTCTTCGAACTGGAAGGATGACCCCAGCTTGTTGTCCTCGACCTGGGTATGGGCAAAGGCCGCTACCCCGATGCCGGCCTCGATGTAGGGCTTGACGCTGGCCCCGGCGAATTCGTAGACCAGCACCGGGGAGAACGACAGGCTGTGGTTGCTGGAGGTCTTGTCGCCATCCCAATAGGTGTAGGCGCCGCTCCAGTAACCCGTGAGACGGCCGACGTCACTTTGCAGCCAGCTCTTGTCCCAATCCCATTGCATACCCAGCCGATAGGCCTGGGTCGAATCGCCGGTTTGCCCCACGGAGAACTCGACTCCGGCCGCCTGCGCGGAAAAACTGTGCCCCAACAACCCGGCCGCAAGTGCAGCCAAACACAACAGTCGCTTCATCAGGAACATCCTTTTCGAACGGTTTTATATGGTGTTGTACAACCCTGTGGATAGGCTATAGAAGCCAGCGCGCATTCAGAAGTTCAGCGCCAGCGAAGGGATTTTTCACGATTTTTTCACAACTGCAAAGGCAGGACTTCAGCAGATTCTTTCCACAACAGAGGCAGCACCCGGGCAAAGTGCGGGACATCGCCACTGGTCCAGAAACAGGTTTCCCGGGCTGGCCCCTGGGCGCGCAGATCGCCTTCGTCGAGCAGCCGCTGCAATTGCCGGGCAACCGCGGCGCCGGTATCGATCAGGCTGATGGGCCCGGGCAGCATCTGCGCCAGCAGCGGCTTGAGAAACGGATAATGGGTGCAGCCCAGGATAATGGTGTCGCAGCCGGCAGCCAGCAGAGGCTCGAGGTAGCCGTGCAACAGTTGGCGCAGAGCGGCACTGTGCAAGTCGCCATTCTCGATCATCTCCACCAGCCCCGGGCAGGGCTGCGTGACGACCTTCACATCAGTGGCGAAACGGTCGAGCAAGGCGGCGAACTTGGCACTCTGCAAGGTGCCGGTGGTGGCCAGCACCCCGACCACGCCGCTGCGGGTCGCGGCCGCCGCCGGCTTGACCGCAGGCTCCATGCCAACGATGGGCCAGTCCGGATAATCGCGGCGCAGGTCGGCCACCCCGGCCACGGTAGCAGTGTTGCAGGCCAGCACCAGGGCCTTGGCGCCCTGTTCACGAAAGAACCGGGCCATCAGGCTGCAACGCTGGCGAATGAACTCCGGGGTCTTTTCGCCATAGGGAATATGCCCGCAGTCGCCGAAATACAGCAGCGACTCGTGGGGCAGCAACTGTTGTATTTCCGCCAGCACCGAGAGGCCGCCGACGCCGGAGTCGAACACCCCGATCGGCGCTTCACTCACGATGGGTACCACAGACGCTGCACCCCGGATCGCGCTTGACCCGCAACTCGCGAAAACGCGTACCCAGAGCATCAATCAATAACAGCCGGCCAACCAGCGGCTCGCCAAACCCGGCCAGCAGTTTCAGGGCTTCCAGGGCCTGCAGGCTGCCCACGGTGCCCACCAGCGGGCCGAGCACCCCGGCTTCGCTGCAGGTCAGTTCGGCTTCGCTGCCATGCCCGTATAGACAGTGGTAGCAGGGGCTTTCCGGGCGCCGCGGGTCGAAGACCGACAATTGCCCTTCCAGGCGGATCGCCGCACCGCTGACCAGGGGCTTGCCGGCCGCCACGCAAGCGGCGTTCACCGCCTCGCGGGTACTGAAGTTGTCGGAGCAATCGAGCACCAGGTCCACCGCCGCCACGGCAGCGGCCAGGGTATCGACATCCAGCGCCTGACGATGGGGCACCAGGCGGACCTCCGGGTTGAGGGCAGACAGGCGACTGATGGCCGAGTCCACCTTGCTGACCCCGACGCTGTGGCTGTCGTGGATGATCTGCCGTTGCAGGTTGGTCAGGTCCACGCTGTCGAAGTCGGCCAGGTGCAGCTCACCAACCCCCGCCGCCGCCAGGTACAAGGCTGCGGGAGCACCGAGACCGCCGAGGCCGACGATCAGCACGCGGCTTTCCTTGAGGCGCAGCTGGCCGTCGATATCGACATGCTGCAACAGAATCTGTCGGCTATAGCGCAACAGCTCCTGGTCGGTCAGCACGGCCGGCACCCGAGGCTAATGCGCTCATGCCCACCGAGGTCGACCCGGCTGTGGACTTCGATGAAACCCTGGGCAGCCAGCAACTCGCGGACCGCCGCGGCCTGATCGTAACCGTGCTCCAGCATCAGCCAGCCACCGGCCTCCAGGTGCTGCGGAGCCTGGGCGACGATCAGGCGCAGGTCGTCCAGACCATCCTTGCCCGCCACCAGGGCGCTTTCCGGCTCGAAACGCACGTCGCCGGCCACCAGATGGGGGTCAGCTTCGGCAATGTAGGGCGGGTTGCTGATGATCAGATCAAAGCGCCGGGACTCAATGGAGCTGAACCAGTGGCTGCTGAGCACGCTGACGTTGTCCAGTTGCAGGCGCTGGCGGTTGCGTTCGGCCAGGGCCACGGCTTCCAGTACCCGGTCCACCGCCGTGACCTGCCAGGCCGGGCGCTCGCTGGCCAGGGCCAGGGCGATGGCACCACTGCCGGTGCCCAGGTCAAGGACCGTGGCTGGGGTCGCGGGCAACAGTTCCAGCGCCGCTTCCACCAGTAGTTCGGTGTCGGGGCGCGGGATCAGAGTGTGGGGCGCCACCTCCAGGTCGAGCTTCCAGAAGCCCTGCTGGCCAAGGATATAGGCCACCGGCTCGCCGGAGCGGCGTCGCTGCAGGTAGTCGGTGAACACCAGGGCCGCCTCGCTGGGCACGATGCGCTCCGGCCAGGTGTGGAGAAAGCTGCGGGGCTTGCCCAGGGCCGCGGCCAGGAGCAGCTCGGCATCCAGGCGCGGGGTCGGCGAGTCGGGCAGTTGGGCTGCGCGCAGCAGGCTGGCGATGATGGTCATTTACTCACCCAATGCCGCAAGTTGATCGGCCTGATATTCAGCCAGCAACGGCTCGATGACGGCTTCCACGCCCCCGGCGAGGATTTCGTCCAGGGAATACAGGGTCAGGTTGATGCGGTGATCGGTGACCCGGCCCTGGGGGAAGTTGTAAGTGCGGATGCGCTCGGAACGGTCCCCCGAGCCCACCAGCAACTTGCGCTCGCTGGCAATGGCATTGGCCGCGGCGCTGGTCTGCTGGTCGTTGAGCTTGGCCGACAGCCAGGACATGGCCCGCGCCCGGTTCTTGTGCTGGGAACGCTCTTCCTGGCACTCCACCACGATCCCCGAAGGGATGTGGGTGATGCGGATCGCCGAGTCGGTCTTGTTCACGTGCTGGCCACCGGCACCCGAGGAGCGATAGGTGTCGATGCGCAGGTCCGCCGGGTTGATCTCGATGGCTTCCTGTTCATCCGGCTCGGGCAGTACTGCCACGGTGCAGGCCGAAGTGTGGATGCGGCCCTGGGATTCGGTGGCCGGCACTCGCTGCACGCGGTGCGCGCCGGATTCGAACTTGAGCTTGCCGTAGACGCTCTCGCCTTCGACCCGGGCAATGACTTCCTTGTAGCCGCCGTGCTCACCCTCGTTTTCCGAGAGGATCTCCAGCCGCCAGCCGCGCCGCTCGACGTAACGGGAATACATGCGAAACAGGTCGCCGGAGAAGATCGCCGCCTCGTCGCCGCCGGTGCCGGCACGGATTTCCAGGAATACGTTGCGCCCGTCGTTGGGGTCCTTGGGCAGCAGCATGCGCTGCAGGCTGCTTTCCAGTTCGGCCAGTTGTTCCTTGGCCTCGCGCACTTCCTCGGCGGCCATTTCCCGCAGGTCCGGGTCGTTGTCCTTGAGCAGCGCCTGGGCGCCTTCAAGGTCCGCCTGGACCTTGAGCACCTGTTTATAAGTAGCCACGATCGGCTCGACTTCCGCGTATTCCTTGGAGTAGGCGCGGAACTTGGCCTGATCGGAAATGACCTCAGCATCGCCGAGCAAGGCGGTCAGTTCCTCGAAACGATCCTGGAGAATGTCCAGCTTACTGAGCAGTGACGCTTTCATTACGGGGTTTTATCCGATGAGCCCTCACCGAGGGCAAAGAGTTCTTGGGCCATGGCCAGCGCATCGAGGCGGCCTTCGGCGGAGAGCTTTTTCAACTGCACGCTCGGCGCGTGCAACAGTTTATTGGTCAGGCCGCGGGCCAACTGGGCCAGCACGTCCTCGGCGCCGCTGCCGTTGGCCAGCATGCGCAGGGCTTTCTGCAGTTCTTCATCGCGCAGGCGTTCGCTCTGCTGACGATAGGCCTTGAGCACATCCACCGCCGCCAGTTCCCGCAGGCGCACCATGAAATCCTCGGCGCCGATGTTCACCAATTCCTCGGCGGCCTGGGCCGCGCCCTGGCGGCTCTTGAGGTTTTCTGCCACCACTTCGTGCAAGTCGTCGACGGTATAGAGGTAAACGTCGTCCAACTCGCCGACTTCTGGCTCGATATCCCGGGGAACGGCGATATCCACCATGAAAATCGGCTTGTGCTTGCGCAGCTTCAAGGCACTTTCCACTGCGCCCTTGCCGAGTATCGGCAACTGGCTGGCGGTGGAACTGATGACGATGTCGCTGTGCACCAGTTCCTGGGGAATATCCGAGAGCAGCACGGCGTGGGCACCGAATTGCTCCGCCAGGAGGCTCGCGCGCTCCAGGGTACGGTTGGCCACCACGATACGCTTGACTCCCAGGTCGTGCAGGTGCCGGGCCACCAGGGTGATGGTCTCCCCGGCGCCGATCAGCAGGGCCTGACTGCGTTGCAGGTCGCTGAAAATCTGTTTCGCCAGGCTCACCGCGGCGAAAGCCACGGACACCGGGTTCTCACCGATGGCGGTGTCGGTGCGCACCTGCTTGGCGGCGCTGAATGTGGCCTGGAACAGCCGGCCCAGCAGCGGCCCGACGGTGCCGGCCTCGCGGGCCACGGCGTAGGCGGACTTCATCTGCCCGAGAATCTGCGGCTCGCCCAGTACCAGCGAATCCAGCCCCGACGCCACCCGCATCATGTGACGAACTGCCGCATCGTCCTCATGCACGTAGGCACTGGCGCGCAGCTCGTCTAGGCTCAAATGGTGATATTCCGCCAGCCAGCGCAGCACCACATCCGCAGAAAGATGATCCTGTTCTATATAGAGCTCACTGCGATTGCAGGTGGAGAGGATCGCAGCTTCGCGGCTGTCGGTGAGTCGGCAGAGCTGCTGCAAGGCCTCAACCAACTGCTCAGGGGTAAAGGCCACGCGCTCGCGGACGTCTACAGAAGCAGTCTTGTGGTTAATACCGAGTGCAAGGAAGGCCATTCAAGGTCGCTGATGATGTCGAGAAGCCGGCAATTGTCCTACTTCGCCCGACTCAGAACAACTACCGCCGACTATTGTCCTAGTTTTGTGCCAAAACTCGCCGAGCGAAGATCAGGCAAGGCGAAAACAGGCGAGGAAGCGGAGTTTAGGGGCCTAAATGAGCATTCCGAGCCTGTTTCTGCGTAGCGCCAGGGCCGCCCAGCGCGCAGCATGGTCGAAGCGCAGGCAGTTTTCGCGCAGAAACTAATAGACTGCCTCTGTTCTGGCATCCCGTTGAGTCTCGGTTATGTTTGGCCGAAGGCTTGTGTCATGATGATCCGACCGCAGGTTAGTCGCCCTCTTCCTATATGAATAGATCTTCCGCGTTGCTCCTCGCCTTTGTCTTCCTCAGCGGTTGCCAATCTCTGGCACCCGTTTCATCGGACGCTACGTCGCCGGTGGAAGACAGCACCTCCGCCCCTGAAAAGCCCAAGGTCTATTCCTCGTTCAGCGAAGACACCGTCTTCAGCCTGCTGAGCGCTGAACTCGCGGGCCAGCGCAATCGTTTCGACATTGCCCTGGACAACTACGTGACCCAGGCCATCAACACCCAGGATCCGGGCATCTCCGAGCGGGCCTTTCGCATCGCCGAATACCTGGGCGCCGACCAGGCTGCCCTGGACACATCGCTGATCTGGGCGAAAAACGCCCCCGACGACCTGGAAGCGCAGCGAGCCGCCGCGATCCAGCTGGCCCGGGCCGGGCGCTATGACGACTCGATGGTCTATATGGAGAAGGTCCTGCAAGGCAAGGGCGATACCCACTTCGACTTTCTTGCCCTGTCCGCAGCCGATACCGACCAGGACACGCGCAACGGCCTGATGAAAAGCTTCGACCGCCTGCTGCAGAAACACCCGCACAACAGCCAGTTGATTTTCGGCAAGGCCTTGCTCATGCAACAGGACGGCGACGCCAAGGAAGCCCTGGCCCTGCTGGAACAGAACCCACCGGAAGACGGCGAAGTTGCGCCATTGCTGCTGCGCGCCCGCCTGCTGCAAAGCCTGAACCGGGGTAAAGAAGCCCTGCCGCTGCTGGAAAAAAGCATCCGCAAGTACCCGGACGACAAGCGCCTGCGCCTGACCTACGCCCGCATGCTGGTGGAGCAGGACCGCATGGAGGATGCCAAGACCCAGTTCTCCAGTCTGGTCCAGCAATATCCGGAAGATGACGAACTGCGCTATTCCCTGGCACTCGTCTGCCTGGAGGCCAAGGCCTGGGAAGAAGCCAAGGGCTACCTGGAAGACCTGATTGCCCGTGAAAGCCACGAAGACTCCGCGCACCTGAACCTGGGCCGGATTGCCGAAGAGCTCAACGACCCGCAAGGGGCCTTGATCGAATACGGCCAGGTCGGCCCGGGCAATGACTACCTGCCCGCACAGTTGCGCCAGGCCGATATCCTGATGAACAACGGCCGCACCGACGAGGCGCAAAAACGCCTGGTGGCGGCCCGCGACGCCCAACCCGACTACGCCATCCAGCTGTACCTGATCGAAGTCGAGACCCTGTCGGCGAACAACCAGGGCGAGCGCGCCTGGAAAGTCATCCAGCAGGCCCTGCAGCAATACCCCGACGACATGAACCTGCTGTACACCCGCGCCATGCAGGCGGAAAAACGCAATGACCTGGCGCAGATGGAAAAGGATCTGCGCCTGATCATCCAGCGCGAACCGGACAACGCCATGGCATTGAACGCCCTGGGCTACACCTTGTCTGACCGCACTACACGCTATGCCGAAGCCAAGACCCTGATCGAGCAAGCCCACCAGCTGACTCCGGAAGACCCGGCCGTCCTCGACAGCCTGGGCTGGGTGAATTTCCGCCTGGGCAACCTGGACGAAGCCGAACGCCTGCTGCGCCAGGCCCTGGAACGCTTCCCCGATCAGGAAGTGGCGGCGCACCTGGGTGAAGTGCTGTGGAACAACGGCAAGCAGCGCGAGGCCAAGCAGATCTGGAGCAAGTTCCTAAAGGATCAGCCCGACAGCCCCGTGCTACGCGGCACCATCAAACGCCTGACCGGATCAGAGACTCTTTAAGACCATGTTTTTGCGCCACTTTATCGTTTTCAGCTTTATCGCCCTGCTGGCCGGCTGCGCCGGCTTCGGTGCCCGCGAGTCCGTCCAGGGCCAGGGCAACCCTGCGCAATGGCGCTTGCACAAGGATCAACTGACCGGCCTCGACGGCTGGCAGATCAACGGCAAGATCGGCATTCGTGCCCCCAAGGATTCCGGCAGCGGCACGCTGTTCTGGCTGCAACGCCAGGACTACTACGACATCCGCCTGTCAGGCCCGCTGGGCCGTGGCGCCGCACGACTCACCGGTCGTCCCGGCCAGGTCAGCCTGGAAGTGGCCAACCAGGGTCGCTATGAATCCGCAAGCCCGGAAACCCTGCTGGAAGAACAGCTGGGCTGGAAGCTGCCGGTCTCGCACCTGGCCTGGTGGGTTCGCGGCCTGCCCGCGCCCGACAGCAAAAGCCGCCTGACCCTGGACGGCGACAGCCATCTGGCGAGCCTGGAGCAAGATGGCTGGCAGGTGGAATACAGCAGCTACTCGCAGCAGAACGGCTATTGGCTGCCCGAGCGGATCAAACTGCACGGCAGCGACCTTGACGTCACCCTGGTGATCAAGGAATGGCTGCCGCGCAAGCTGGGGCAATGAAATGTCCGTGGAAAAACTGACCCTGCCCTCCCCGGCCAAACTCAATCTGATGCTGCACATCCTCGGTCGCCGTGAAGATGGCTATCACGAGCTGCAGACCCTGTTCCAGTTTCTCGACTACGGCGATGAAATCACTTTCGCCCTGCGCGATGACGGCGTGATTCGCCTGCGCACCGTATTCGAAGGCGTGCCCCACGACAGCAACCTGATCGTCAAGGCGGCGAAGAAACTCCAGGAACAATCGGGCTGCACCCAGGGCATCGACATCTGGATCGACAAGGTCCTGCCCATGGGCGGCGGCATCGGCGGCGGCAGTTCGAATGCCGCCACCACCCTGCTGGGCCTCAATCACTTGTGGCAACTGGGCTGGGACGAAGACCGACTGGCTGCACTGGGGCTGACCCTGGGCGCCGATGTTCCGGTTTTCGTCCGCGGGCATGCTGCCTTCGCCGAAGGTGTGGGGGAAAAACTGACCCCTGAATATCCCGAAGAACCCTGGTATCTGGTACTGGTCCCGCAAGTGTCTGTTAGTACAGCAGAAATTTTTTCAGATCCTTTGTTGACACGGAACACCGCGCCCATTAAAGTGCGCCCCGTTCCCAAGGGAAACAGCAGAAACGACTGCCTTCCGGTAGTCGCAAGGCGTTATCCAGAAGTACGTAACGCATTGAATTTGCTAGGTAAATTTACCGAAGCAAAACTGACTGGAACTGGAAGTTGTGTGTTTGGGGGCTTCCCAAGCAAAGCTGAAGCTGATAAAGTCTCGGCCCTTCTTACAGAGACCCTTACAGGGTTTGTAGCCAAAGGAAGCAACGTTTCGATGTTGCATCGCAAGCTGCAAAGTCTGCTCTAAAGGAACCGAGTGCCAGGCATTCGAAGCAACAGATACAGGGGCGTCGCCAAGCGGTAAGGCAGCAGGTTTTGATCCTGCCATGCGTTGGTTCGAATCCAGCCGCCCCTGCCATTTTCCTATACTCATCCAGGTATACCCTCAGCCTTCAGGTACTGCGCGTGTCCAAGATGATGGTCTTTACGGGGAACGCTAACCCCGATCTGGCTCGGCGTGTCGTACGTCAGCTGCATATCCCTCTCGGTGACATCTCTGTTGGAAAATTTTCCGACGGCGAAATTACTGCCGAGATCAATGAAAATGTCCGCGGTAAAGACGTCTTCATTATTCAGCCGACTTGCGCTCCGACCAACGATAACCTGATGGAACTCGTGGTGATGGCCGACGCCTTCCGCCGTTCCTCAGCTACTCGTATCACTGCTGTTATTCCTTATTTTGGTTATGCCCGTCAGGATCGCCGTCCGCGTTCCGCACGTGTGGCTATCAGCGCGAAAGTCGTCGCTGACATGCTCACCGTAGTCGGCATCGACCGTGTTCTCACGGTTGATCTGCATGCTGACCAGATTCAGGGCTTCTTCGATATTCCGGTAGATAACATCTACGGCTCCCCGGTTCTGGTGGATGACATCGAAGATCAGCGTTTCGAAAACCTGATGATCGTGTCCCCGGACATTGGCGGCGTCGTGCGTGCACGTGCCGTGGCCAAGTCCCTGGGCGTTGATCTCGGGATCATCGACAAGCGTCGTGAGAAAGCCAATCACTCCGAAGTGATGCATATCATCGGCGACGTCGAAGGACGCACCTGCATTCTGGTCGATGACATGGTCGATACCGCCGGCACCCTGTGCCACGCGGCCAAGGCCCTGAAAGAGCATGGCGCAGCCAAGGTCTTTGCCTACTGCACACACCCTGTGCTGTCGGGTCGGGCCATCGAGAACATTGAAAATTCCGTGCTGGACGAGCTGGTGGTGACCAACACCATCCCGCTGTCCGCTGCAGCACAAGCCTGTGCGCGTATCCGTCAACTGGATATCGCACCGGTAGTTGCCGAGGCGGTTCGCCGTATCAGCAACGAAGAATCGATCAGCGCGATGTTCCGCTAGGGCCCGTCCCTGGCAGAACATCCCGATGACGAAAAGCGCCCCGTCCCAACCTGTGTTGGGACGGGGCTTTTTTGCCCATATCGCCTTTAGCGCTGGTCGCAAACGCTGGGGCGAGTGTGGTTATTTTGGAGATACAACATGAACGATTTTACTCTGAATGCTGAAGTGCGTTCCGACCTGGGGAAAGGTGCGAGCCGCCGCCTGCGTCGTCTCGCAAGCCTGGTTCCAGCTGTAGTTTACGGTGGCGACAAAGCCCCTGAATCCATCAGCATGCTGGCCAAAGAAGTTGCCAAGCTGCTGGAAAACGAAGCTGCCTACAGCCACATCATCGAACTGAACGTTGGTGGCACCAAGCAGAACGTCGTGATCAAGGCCCTGCAACGTCACCCGGCCAAAGGCCACGTGATGCACGCTGACTTCGTTCGCGTGGTTGCTGGTCAGAAACTGACCGCCATCGTTCCAGTGCACTTCATCAACGAAGCTGCTCCGGTCAAGAAAGGCGGCGAGATCTCGCACGTAATCGCGGAAATCGAAGTTTCCTGCCTGCCCAAAGACCTGCCTGAATTCATCGAAGTCGACCTGGCTGACGCTGAAATCGGCACCATTGTTCACCTGTCCGACATCAAGGCCCCTAAAGGCGTTGAATTCGTGGCCCTGGCACACGGCAACGACCTGGCAGTAGCCAACGTTCACGCTCCACGTGTTGCTCCAGAAGCTGCAGAAGGCGCTGCAGAGTAATTCACTCTGACGCGGGAGTTAAGCGGAGTACATCGCGGACTGGAACGTAGCGAGAAAGCGGGCGAGAACGCGAAGTTTGCCGCAAGGCAACCCAGCTCTTGTCGTCCACTTTCGCCGTAGCACCGGTTGCGGCGATGTCATCCACCACTCCAAAGAAGGGCCCCTATCGTGACTGCCATCAAACTGATCGTTGGCCTGGGTAATCCAGGCACCGAATACGAACAGACCCGGCATAACGCAGGGGCCCTTTTTGTTGAGCGCATCGCCGAAAAACAAGGGATCAACCTTGTCGCCGATCGCAAATATTTCGGCCTGACCGGGCGCTTCAGTCACCAGGGTCAGGACATTCGTCTGTTGATTCCCACCACCTACATGAACCGCAGCGGCCAGGCCGTGGCGGCGCTTGCCGGCTTCTTCCGCATCAAGCCGGAAGAGATCCTGGTGGCCCACGACGAACTCGACTTGCCGCCAGGCATCGCCAAGCTCAAGACCGGCGGCGGCCATGGCGGGCACAACGGACTGCGGGACATCATCGCGCAGCTCGGTAATCAGAATACCTTTCACCGCCTGCGGCTCGGCATCGGCCATCCGGGCGTTGCCAGTATGGTTTCAAACTTTGTCCTGGGTCGTGCGCCACGCGCCGAACAGGAAAAACTCGATGCCAGCATCGATTTTGCCCTCGGCGTGCTGCCGGATATCTTCGCCGGTGAATGGAACCGCGCGATGAAAAACCTGCACAGCCAGAAGGCCTGACTCTACTCCTCGGGGAATACACCATGGGATTCAATTGCGGCATCGTCGGCCTGCCTAACGTCGGCAAGTCCACCCTGTTCAACGCCCTGACCAAATCCGGGATCGCGGCCGAGAACTTCCCCTTCTGCACCATCGAGCCCAACAGCGGTATCGTGCCGATGCCCGACCCGCGCCTGGACGCCCTGGCCGCCATCGTCGTGCCCGAGCGCGTGCTGCCCACCACCATGGAGTTCGTCGACATCGCCGGCCTGGTGGCCGGTGCTTCGAAAGGTGAAGGCCTGGGCAACAAGTTCCTGGCCAACATCCGCGAAACCGACGCCATCGCCCATGTGGTCCGCTGCTTCGAAGACGACAACGTGATCCACGTGTCCAACAGCGTCGACCCCAAGCGCGATATCGAGATCATCGACCTGGAACTGATCTTCGCCGACCTCGACAGCTGCGAAAAACAGTTGCAGAAAGTCGCCCGCAACGCCAAGGGCGGTGACAAGGATGCCGTGGCCCAGAAAGCCCTGCTGGAGCAGTTGATCGCCCACTTCACCGAAGGCAAGCCGGCCCGCAGCCTGATGAAGGACATGAGCGCCGACGAGAAGCTGATCATCCGTGGCTTCCACCTGCTGACCACCAAGCCGGTGATGTACATCGCCAACGTTGCCGAAGACGGCTTCGAGAACAACCCGCTGCTGGACGTGGTCAAGGCCATTGCCGAGGAAGAAGGCGCGATCGTGGTGCCGGTGTGCAACAAGATCGAGGCGGAAATCGCCGAGCTTGATGACGGCGAAGAAAAGGACATGTTCCTCGAAGCCCTGGGCCTGGAAGAGCCTGGCCTGAATCGGGTGATCCGTGCCGGCTACGAAATGCTCAACCTGCAGACCTACTTCACCGCAGGTGTGAAGGAAGTTCGCGCCTGGACCGTGCGTGTCGGCGCCACCGCGCCACAAGCCGCCGCCGTGATCCACACCGACTTCGAAAAAGGCTTCATCCGCGCCGAAGTCATCGCCTACAACGACTTCATCCAGTTCAAGGGTGAAGCCGGAGCCAAGGAAGCCGGTAAATGGCGCCTGGAAGGCAAGGAATACATCGTCAAGGACGGCGACGTGATGCACTTCCGCTTCAACGTGTAATGCCCCTTCAGCCCCATTGCCTGGCAATGGGGCTGATTCCCCCCGCTACATCCAGCGGCCTCAGAAGTAAGTGGTCGCCCCCGCGAAGAACGCCCGCCCGGGCACATAGAAGTTGGTCGATCCGTCCCGCAGGTCTTTATCCAGCAGGTTCTGCACGCCGCCATTCAGGGTCAGCCACTTGGTCAGCGCCAGGTTCGCCGTCAGGTCGTAGGTGGTGTAGGACTGCACGAAATCATTGCCCATGCCCCGCTGCTTGCCGACGTGCTGAGCCGAAAGCTCGGTGCTCAGACGGTCGGTGACCTGCCAGTCCAGCGCACTGAATGCCGACAGTTTGGGTGAACTGATCAGGTCTTCACCGGTGGACAGGTTCTTGCTTTCCAGCATGTAGGTGGCGTTGGTGCGCCAGTTCACGGAGTCGCCCAGCGGCACCCGGGCGGTGCCTTCCCAGCCACGGGTACGGGCCTTGTCGACGTTTTCCAGCATGGTCCACCAGCGGCCCTGGTACTGGCCCAACGGGCCGTATTCGATCTTGTCGGTGAAGTCGGTGTGGAAGTAGGTCAGGCCCGCTTCCCAGCCATCGTGGTCGAACGATAGGCCGATTTCCTTGTTGGTGCTGGTTTCCGGTGTCAGGTTCGGATTGCCCGCCATCCAGCAACTACCAGTGACATAGCCCAACGGCCGTAACGAACCACAGCCCCGGCCTGCGGATTCGGTAGCCGCCCCCGCACTGCCCTCCTTCAGGCTTGGCGCACGAAAACCCTTGGAAACACCGCCACGCACGGTCCAGTCCGGGTGCGGGTGATAGACCACATACGCCCGCGGGCTGTTGTGGTTACCGTACTTGTCGCTGTGGTCGAAGCGGTTGCCCAGGGTCAGGGACAGGTTGTCCAGCAGGAACAGTTCATCCTCGATAAAGGCCGCCGAGTAATCGCCCTTCAAGGTCGAGCCACTGACCGGCGCGCCCTGATAATCCACGGGTACCGTGCCCAGGGTATCGGTGTTGGTCAGCTCTTCACGCTTCCATTGCCCGCCCACCGTCAGGCGCTGGTCCAACAGCAATTGGAAGGGAATATTCAGGCTGCCCTCGACGATCTTCTCTTCCGAGTTGGCTTTGCCCAGGTCAAGGTCGTTGCGGTACTTGTTCAGGTAGGCATCGAGCTTCGAGGTACCAAAGCTCCAGTCGCCGGTATGGGACAGAATGTAGCTGTCGCGGGTCAGGCGGCTGGGGCCGAAGGCGCCACCAACGGTCTCGTTCCAGTCACCAAAGGTCTTCTTTGATGCCCAGGAATGCTCAACGCCATGCACCGCCTCGAAGGACAGGCTCTGCTCCTGGTTGATCTGCCAGTCCAGCAGTGCATTCACGCTCTGATCCTTGGAGCCGCCCGCGCCATCGTCGTACATGAAATCGCCCTGGGCATCGCGCCGCGCCTCTACCTCATCCGCAGCCCGACGCGTGACGTTGGCCCCCAGGCGCAGCCCCAGGGACTCCGTCAGCGAACCTGCCGCATTCACGCTGTACTGAGTGGTCTGGCCGCGGTCGGAATCCTTGGGCACGGTGATATTGGTGCTGGCCGAGCCGGTCCAGGTCCGCGAGACCTTGCGGGTGATGATATTGATCACCCCGCCCATAGCGTCCGAACCATACAGCGACGACATAGGCCCGCGGACGATCTCGATGCGCTCGATCATGTTCGGCGAGATCCAGTTCAGGTCCTGGCGCGCCAGGTCGCGGCGATAACTCAGGTCCGCGGAACTGCCGACCCGCTTGCCATCCACCAGGATCAGCGTGTATTTGTCGTCCAGCCCCCGCAGCTTGATCTTCGACTGCTCGCCCACCGGGCCGAAACCACCGGTCACCCCCGGCACCCGGCGCAGCAGGGTATTGAGGTCATAGACCGGCTGGCGCTCGATTTCCTCGCGGGTGATGACGCTGACACTGGCCGGGGCATCCTTGAGATCCGTGGCACCGCCAGTAGCCGTGACAAAGGCGGTATCCAGTTCCAACGATGCAGGCTTGGCCTCTTCAACCGCATCGCCGGCCTGCGCCAGCGGGGCCAGCAGGCCGACACCGGCGCTTAGCAGAAGCGAATTGAACAGGCATGAGCTGACTTTCATTACAAACGATCCTTGTCGATTCAATGCACCCGGATGGTGCATCAAGGGAGAGAGGGATCGGAGTGTAATGCTAATGAATATCATTTATAAATAGGAATGTTTCCGCACTGTTACATTACGGCTTGCCGCCCGTTGCAGGCAGCGCCCTGAAACGGCCCACTGCATGCGGGTCGCTTCAGGGTCGTGGGCTCAGCAGATTTCTTCGTAAGGCAGGCCCACATAGTTCTCGGCAATGTTCACCAGGCCAGCGTGGGAGTTGAGGAAATATTCGCGATCGGCCTGCTGCATCTTGTGGTCCCAGGCATCCTGCCGGTCGCCGAAATCGTGCAGCAGATTGGTCATGAACCAGCTGAAGCGTTCGCCCTTCCACACCCGGCGCAAGGCCAGTTCGGAATACTTTTCCAGCAGCTCGGTACGCCCTTCGCGGTAGACCTTGACCAGGATCCGGTACAGGTAGCACACATCGGAGGCCGCCAGGTTCAGGCCCTTGGCACCGGTAGGCGGAACGATATGGGCCGCGTCCCCCACCAGGAACAGCTTGCCGTACTGCATGGGCTCCACCACATAGCTGCGCAGCGGCGCGATGCTTTTCTCCAGCGCTGGCCCGGTCACCAGGTCAGCCGCCACCTCTTCTGGCAGACGGGCCTTGAGCTCGTTCCAGAAGCGCTCGTCGGACCAGTCCTCGACCTTGTCGCTCAGCGGCACTTGCAGGTAGTAGCGGCTGCGGGTCAGGGAGCGCTGGCTGCACAGCACGAAACCACGTTCATGCTGCCCATAGATCAGTTCGTGATTGACCGGTGGGGTATCGGACAGCAGCCCCAGCCAGCCGAAGGGGTATTCGCGCTCGTAGTGGGTCAGCACGTCTTCGGGGATGCTCTTGCGCGCCACGCCATGAAAACCGTCGCAGCCGGCGATGTAATCGCAGTCGATGCGCTGCAGCTGGCCGTCTTTTTCATAGGTGATATAGGGCTGCGCGCCCTTCATGTCATGGGGCTGCACCTTGTCCGCCGAATAGATGATCGGCGCTGCGCAGGCAGCGCGGGCCTCCATCAGGTCGCGGGTGACTTCGGTCTGGCCATAGACCATCACCGTCTTGCCGCCGGTCAGGGCCTTGAGGTCGATACGCACGCGCTTGCCGCCCATCAGCAGCTCCACCCCTTCATGGACCAGGCCTTCAGCGTCCATGCGGCGGGCCACACCGGCCTCGCGCAGCATGTCCACGGTGCCCTGCTCCAGCACACCGGCACGGATGCGGCCCAGCACGTAGTCCGGGGTCTGGCGCTCGACAATCACGGTGTCGATGCCGGCCTTGTGCAGCAGTTGGCCCAGCAGAAGGCCGGAAGGTCCGGCGCCGATAATCGCAACCTGAGTTTTCATTGTTGTCGTCTCATAAGGGCATTCCAGTCACCGTGCAGGCGAAATCCGGAATTTATGGTTATTGTTGTACCCCTGCATTTTTGCCGACAAAAATCGCAAAAAATGGTGATTAACCGCCGTAAAAATGCACTTTTGAAAACAGCGTTCGATTATCGAGCATTCCAATCCCTCACCCCCAGGGCCGCGCCCGATGAAAGCCAGTCGCTCCAGCATCCCCGTATTCAAGCTCTACGGCGAAAACCAGGCCTGGCCGACTCCGGACCTGCTGCACTGTGAATCCATCCCCAAGCGCAGCAGCCTGCACCACTGGGAGATCAAGCCGCACCGCCACGCCGACCTGTATCAACTGCTCTATGTGCAAAGCGGACAGGCCCTGGTGGAAGTCGAAGGGCGCCGCGAGGACGTGCGCGAAGCAACCATCCAGGTGGTGCCGCCGCTGATGGTCCACGGCTTTCAGTTTTCCGAGAATATCGAGGGCTACGTGCTGACCCTGGGTGCGCCGCTGGTGGCCCAGCTGGAAAGCCAGCTGGGGGCGCCGCTGGCGGTCCTGGCCGCGGCCGGGCGCTACCCGGTGGGCCGTGACCGGCAGCGCCTCAACAGCCTGTTCAAGACCTTGCTGGAGGAATACGAAGGCAGCGCCTCGGCGCGGGACCTGCTGCTGCATTCGCTGGTCAACGTACTGCTGGTGTGGATCAGCCGCCGACGCCAGCAGAACGTGACGCCCAGCAACCGCAGCGAGCGCAACCAGCAACTGTTGGGGCACTTCATCAAGCTGGTGGAGCAGCATTACCAGGAGCACCCGACGGTGGAAGCCCTGGCCCATCGCATCGGCCTGTCCAGCGTGCACCTCAATACCCTGTGCCGGGAACTGGCCGGGCAGACCGCGCTGCAGATCATCCACCAGCGCCTGATGCTGGAGGCCAAGCGCAACCTGATCTACACCAACATCAGCATCAGCCAGCTCTCGGACAACCTGGGCTTCAGCGACCCCACCTACTTTTCCCGCTTCTTCAAGCGCCTCGGCGGCCAGACACCCAACGCCTTTCGCCAAGGCACCGGGCACACCCGCCAGGGCGGCTGAAGCCCAGGCAAAAAAAAGCCCGGGGCCAGAACCCCGGGCGTTCTATCGCCAGCACGCCTCAAGCCATCAGGCTTTGCGGGTACGCGGCAGGAAGATCGCCAGCACCCCGAACAGCGGCAGGAACGAGCACAGGTAGTACACATACTCGATGCCATGAATGTCCGCCAGGTGCCCCAGCAGCGCCGCACCG
>NZ_VYKE01000139.1:0-13872 GCF_032424515.1 Pseudomonas sp. JV245A | reverse complement strand
CGCCCAGTGAAATCCGGTTCGGCCGACGATGCGACCTTCCTGCTGACCAACGCCGATACCGTGATCATCGTCCCCGGCTACGGCCTGGCGGTGGCACGCGCCCAGCACGCGCTGAAAGAGCTGACCGAGAAGCTGACCCACCGCGGCGTGACCGTGAAATACGCGATCCACCCTGTAGCGGGGCGCATGCCCGGCCACATGAACGTCTTGCTGGCCGAAGCCGAAGTGCCTTACGACCAGGTGTTCGAGATGGAAGACATCAACTCCGAGTTCGGCCAGGCCGACGTGGTGCTGGTGCTGGGCGCCAACGACGTGGTCAACCCGGCGGCGAAGAACGATCCTAAGTCGCCGATTGCCGGCATGCCGATTCTCGAAGCCTTCAAGGCCAAGACCATCATCGTCAACAAGCGCTCCATGGCCAGCGGTTATGCCGGCCTGGACAACGAACTGTTCTACCTGGACAAGACCATGATGGTCTTCGGCGACGCCAAGAAGGTCATCGAAGACATGGTCAAAGCCGTCGAATAAAGCTGCTGTAGCGCAATACCCAAAACCTCAGCCTTTAGTAGGCTGGGGTTTTTTATTTACTCCATAAAGCCGACAGAAGGCTCTAGATCAGGGCCTTTCATTCGACCTTTGTCGCGCGGTGTTTTTTTTTGAAATCACTAGACTGCGCTTCTTGCTTCCGTTGCCCGAGATAACAATCCATGTACCGTGATCGTATCCGCTTGCCTTCGTTGTTGGATAAGGTGATGAGCGCCGCTGACGCTGCCGCTCTGATTGAGGACGGCATGACCGTCGGCATGAGCGGCTTCACCCGCGCCGGTGAAGCCAAGGCCGTGCCCCATGCCCTGGCCGAACGGGCCAAGGTAACGCCACTGAAAATCAGCCTGATGACCGGCGCCAGCCTGGGCAACGACCTGGACAAGCAACTCACCGAAGCTGGCGTGCTGGCCCGGCGCATGCCGTTCCAGGTGGACAGCACCCTGCGCAAGGCGATCAACGCCGGCGAAGTGATGTTCATCGACCAGCACCTGTCGGAAACCGTCGAACAACTTCGCAACCAGCAGCTCAAGCTGCCGGACATTGCAGTGATCGAAGCTGTCGCCATCACTGAACAGGGCCATATCGTGCCGACCACCTCGGTGGGCAACTCCGCCAGCTTCGCGATCTTCGCCAAGCAGGTGATCGTCGAGATCAACCTGGCGCACAACCCGAACCTGGAAGGCCTGCACGACATCTATATCCCGACCTATCGCCCGACCCGTACACCGATTCCCCTGGTGAAGGTCGACGATCGCATCGGCAGCACGGCGATTCCGATCCCTGCGGACAAGATCGTCGCCATCGTCATCACTAATCAGTCGGATTCGCCGTCCACGGTTTCCACCCCGGACAGCGAGACCCAGGGCATCGCCAACCACCTGATCGACTTTCTCAAGCAGGAAGTGGATGCCGGGCGCATGAGCAACAAGCTCGGCCCGCTGCAGGCCGGTATCGGCAACATCGCCAACGCGGTGATGTGCGGCCTGATCGAGTCGCCATTCGAGAACCTGACCATGTACTCCGAAGTACTGCAGGACTCGACCTTCGACCTGATCGACGCCGGTAAGCTCAGCTTCGCCTCGGGCAGCTCCATCACCCTGTCGAGCCGGCGCAACGCCGACGTGTTCGGCAACCTGGAACGCTACAAGGACAAGCTGGAGCTGCGTCCGCAGGAGATCTCCAACCACCCGGAAGTGGTGCGCCGCCTGGGTATCATCGGCATCAACACCGCGCTGGAGTTCGATATCTACGGCAACGTCAACTCCACCCACGTCTGCGGCACGCGGATGATGAACGGCATCGGCGGCTCCGGCGACTTCGCCCGCAACGCACACCTGGCGATCTTCGTCACCAAGTCGATTGCCAAGGGCGGGGCGATTTCCAGCGTGGTGCCGATGGTCAGCCACGTGGACCACACCGAGCATGACGTCGACATCCTGGTGACCGAGATCGGCCTGGCGGACCTGCGCGGCCTGGCGCCGCGGGAGCGGGCCCGGGTGATCATCGACAACTGTGTGCATCCTTCCTACCGCGACGCACTGAATGACTACTTCACCAAGGCCTGCGCCCTGGGTGGTCACACGCCGCATATCCTGCGTGATGCCCTGAGCTGGCACATCAACCTGGAAGAAACCGGGAAAATGCTCGTCGAGTGATTGATACAGTTGGCAGCTGACGCAAACACAGTTTCGTCAGCTTGCCGGCCGCTCGCCAGAGACCGCCAAAAACTGTACTGCTGTACCGGTATTTTCCCCGCCTAAAACCACTTGCCTCCCATCAAAAAGCACCGAAATGCACCATAAAGGTGCTGACAGGTACAGTTGCGCCTTTTCCGAACAGTACAGCCCCTATAAACAGTTAACTGGTCCTTCACAATACAGGTGAACTGTATCTACAGAGTCTTGCGCGGGAAGAGGATCATGGGCACCAGTTAAACCACTACCTGATCCCGCCACAAGCGGAAGGATGTCAACCATGGAACGTACACTCAGTTCCGAACTGTTCTTCGAAGACAAAGCTGAAAAAACCCAGGCTTCCCTGCCTCTGCGCGTTATCGCCAACCTGATGCTGTGGCAGCGCCGCATCTCCAGCCGCCATCAACTGGCTCGCCTGGATTCGCGTCTGCTGGCCGATGCCGGGATCAGCGAAGCACAACGCTACGAAGAGCTGAGCAAGCCGTTCTGGCGCTAACTCAGCGTCGCTGGCCCTGACCCACCGGGTCCACCGCCAGCACCCCGAATTGCACACAACAAGACCCGTCGCGGGAAACCGCGACGGGTCTTGTCGTTCTGGCCGCGGAAAACGCGCTACACAGCTGAAATACAGCCCGCTTCATCGTGACAGGTACAGTTTTATAAAACATAACAATTAACCAGTACAATTTAGCTCGAGTGTATCTGTATCACCGCATCGAACCGCCGCACCATGAGGTTGCAGCCAGCTCATCGCTCGGCTGCTCATGGAGGCAAGCATCATGCACTCGTCCCCTGGCACCAACCTTCACTGCACGCTCTTCAAGCGCTGGCTCACGGCGCTCGCCAACACACGGGAGCGGGCCCGCACCCGTCACTTGCTGGCACAAATGGATGAACGACAACTCTCGGACAGCGGCATCAGCCACAGCGATCGGGCAGCGGAACTGCACAAACCCTTTTGGCGCTGAGGCCTGCCGCAACGCTGTGCGAATGGGGCCGCTGAGCCTAATATCTGAGGCGACGTGGCGATTTTCATTCGAACTGCGTCAGAGCAATCAGACACAGCACCTCGCAGTGGCTGCCCGGCGTCTCACTCAGCGCCCTTAAATTGTCTGTTCATTCACAGGAGTTACCCATGTCCCGTCTCCGCCTGCTCAGCGCCGCCGCCCTGCTGGCCCTGGCTGCCAATGCCCACGCCACCAGCCTGATCGTGACCACCGACGCCATTGTCGGCGCGCTCAAGGCCACCACCGACGCCACCTCCGATGCCACTTCTTCCCTGCGTGACAACAAGATTGTCCGTGCCGCCCGGGATGATGCCGCCAGTTTCGTCGCCACCGACGGCGCCATTCGCGGGGTAAAACTGGAAAGCGCATTTGCCCACATTCGCCAGCAAGCGCCTCAGTTGCAGGCCTCTGATGCACAGCTGGCCCAGGCCATCCTGGCAATCTGAAGCGTCTCGGTTTCAGGTGCCCCGGCGCACCTGAAACCCTCTGCGCTGGTCCTCCAAGGGGCATTGCGCTAGCCTTGGCGCTGGTTTTCAGCTGTCGAGACTCTTGGGTTTGTTCCGTATTTCGCTTTCCGCTCCCGTATTGATCGCCGCCTGTTGGGCCGGTTCGGTGCAGGCATTCGACCTCACCACCCAAAGCCTGGTTGTCACCGTCTATGCGACAGGCCAGGTGACCTCGGCGCCCTTCGACCATAAACTGCTGCTTGCTGCCCAGGATGACGCCGCTGCCTTCGTGGCAACCGACGGCCAACTGCGCGGCGCCCGCCTGGAGTCTGCGCTGGAATACCTGCGCCAGGACCCGGCAAAACTTCATGCCAGCGACCTTGAACTGGCGCAGGCAATTCTCGTCCAATAACCATCCCTGTTCTTCCGGAGTCGTTCCATGCGTAGCCCGCTGATTGCCGCCACCCTTGGCCTGCTGTTGTTGGCCGACGTGGCCCAGGCACACACCCTGGTGGCCACCAGTAACATCATCGTCCGCGCCTCCGGCCGCACGATCGATTTCACCTCGGACACCACCACTTCGATCCGTGACTCCAAAGTCGTGCGCGAAGCCCACGACGATGCCGCCAGCTTCGTCGCCAGCAACGGTGATATCCGCGGCGCGCAACTTGAAGCGGCGTTCAATGCCCTGCGCACGCAGCTGCCAGAAGCCCGCGACGCCAGCGACCAGGTGCTTGCCGAAGCCATCCTGGCCCTGTGAAACCACTCCTAGCCTGGCTGCTGGCCGGGACCCTGGGGCTGCTCTGCGGCACCGCCCAGGCCGACCTGCAACTGCGCCTCAAGGCCGATGGCTTGAGCCCGGCGCAGCAACACGCCAGCCAGGCGCTGCTGGATGAAGCGATGCAGGCGTTGCCGCCGCGTTTCATCCAGCAACTGGATCGCACCATTGATGTCGGCTGGACCGACCGAATGCCCGACAACGCCTATGGCGAGGCATCCCTGGTGTCGGAACTGGACCTCAACCGCGCCTTGCTGCCCAGCCTGACCGACGGCTCCGCCGCCACCCAGAAGACCAGCCGCCCCCATGGCACCGTGCGCCGGGAAATGCTCGCCACGGTACTCCATGAACTGACCCACATTTATGATCGCGCGCGTTTGTGGCCCGGTGCCGAGCGTAGCCTGATCCAGCGCTGCACCCGCAAGAACAGCACCTCCGGGCTGATCGGCCTGCCGGATGAGTGTCGCGGCCAGAATGACCGGCGCTTCACCCTCAGCGATGATCCACGGCTGCTGGATCTGGCCGGTTGGCCGCAATACGTCGGCCGCCGTGGCGAACGCGAGCAGCACAACCGTCAGGTCGCCCGCAGCCCGGACATCTACGAGATCACCAACCCGAAGGAATTCGTCGCGGTGAACATGGAGTACTTCCTTCTCGATCCGAGCTACGCCTGCCGCCGCCCGGCGCTGTACCGCTATTACCAGGAACATTTCGGCTGGGCGCCGGCCGCCAAGGACAGCTGCGCCAAGTCCTTCGCCTTCCTCAACGCCGGCAACGACTTCGCCAAGACGCCCCTGGGGCAGGTGGACCCGGAGCGGGTCTACGCGGTGGACTACCTGCTGGCCGAAGCCAACCAGAACTGGGTCAGCCGCTGGGGCCACAGCATGCTGCGCCTGGTGATCTGCGCCCCGGGCCGCCCCCGCGGGCCGGATTGCCGGCTGGACCTGGACCAGCACCTGGTGCTGTCCTACCGCGCCTTCGTTGGTGACGTGCAGCTCTCCAGCTGGGACGGCCTGGTGGGCAAGTACCCTTCGCGGCTGTTTGTCCTGCCGCTGTCCCAGGTCATCGACGAGTACACCAAGACCGAGCTGCGCAGCCTGGCCTCGGTGCCGTTGAAGCTGTCACGCAGCGAGATCGAGGAAGTGGTGGAGCACGCCGCCGAGATGCATTGGAGCTACGACGGCAACTATTACTTCCTGTCCAACAACTGCGCAGTGGAAAGCCTCAAGCTGCTGCGCAGCGGCAGCAACAACAAGCAACTGATCGGCCTCGACAGCATCATGCCCAACGGCTTGCTGGAGGTGCTCAAGGGCAGGGGGCTGGCGGACACCAGCGTGCTCGACGACCCGCGCGAGGCGCTGCGCCTGGGGTATCGCTTCGACTCCTTCCGCGACCGCTACCAGGCGATGTTCGAGGTGATCAAGAAGCGCCTGCCGATCAAGCAGGCCAGCGTCGAAGACTGGCTGTCGCTGAGTGCCGAGGAACGCCGGCACTGGTTCGACCAGGCCGACCTGCGCACCAGCGCCGCCTTGCTGCTGCTGGAGCAGGCCAGTTATCGCCGGCAACTGCTGTTGGCTCAGGACGAGGTCAAGCAGCGCTACCTGGGGGCTCGCGAGCTGAAAAATGGTGGTATGGAGCAGGCCAACAAGACCCTGCAGCAGATCCTCGCCAACAGCGGCTTCCTCAGCCGCCCGGCAGAATTGCTGGGCAGCGGCGGCTACGGCCTGCCTCAGCCCGCTGAATGGCAACGCCTGGAGTCCGAGAGCAGCCAGCGGCAGAAGCAACTGCAATCCTTGACCGGTGACCTGGACAAGGAAGTGCGAGCCCTGCTGGAACCGGCCCGAGCGGCGGAAATCGCCGCCAACGAGGCCAACCTGAAGCTGGTGGGCGAGCATCTGCGGACGCTGCACAAGGCGGCAGGCGGCCTGGAACTGCCGTAGCGCTGCCGAGCCCGCGAGGCTGCGAAAAGGACCGAAGGGCCTTGCTGGGCGGCCTTGAGAGCCTCGCGACCGCTACGCGCTCGTGCGCAGCCTACGGCAGCGGCTACAGGGTTTCCTGCGGTTCTTGCGGCAGGTGCTCGTCCAGATGCAACCAGGGCAGGCGGCTGTCGGTCCAGATATGCCGGTCTGCAGGCGCCCGTTCCGGGTGATCCAGGGTGGCGATGGTGACATCGATGCTGTCTGGGCTCAGGTGGGTAATCAGCGCCAAATGAGCACCACAGTTGCCGCAGAAATAGCGCGCACAACTTCCAGATGAGTCGTACCGGGCGGGAACGCCTTCCAGCCATTCGAAAGCCGAGGCGGACAGGGTGATCCAGGTGGTCACCAGACCGCCACTGACCCGGCGGCAGATCGAGCAATGGCAGTGGGCGATGTCCCGCAACGGGCCGCTGAACTGGTAACGCAGCCGCCCGCAGTGGCAGCCTCCGGTGTGCAACTCTCTCATGTGCATGTCTCCCTGGCGCCGATAGCCATCACTTTATGCCGCTGGTCGCCTGCTGCAACATCCGTTCGTTCCTTTCAGCGACGAAAGCTGGCTGAAAGCTTCCCCCATTAGGATCGCCTCCACTACCGGCAACAGACCGGTTGGCCACAGCGGGCGTTTCTCGCGCTCCCGGCCCTATTAACAACAACAATGGTGATTCTGATGTCCGCTCCTACCCGCCTGTTCGCTGCAACTCCTCCCGTACGCCTCGTGCTTGCCGTTCTGCGCTGATCCCACCCGGTTCGCCATTCCCTAGCCGCGCTACGCCTGGAGTAATCCCATGCTGACTTTCCTTGGCTTTGCCATGGTCATCACCTTCATGTTCCTGATCATGACCAAGCGCCTGTCGGCGCTGATCGCCCTGATCATCGTGCCCATCCTGTTCGCCCTGTTCGGCGGGTTCGCGCCGAAGATCGGCCCGATGATGCTCGAAGGCATCACCAAGCTCGCGCCCACCGGCGTGATGCTGATGTTCGCCATTCTGTATTTCGCCCTGATGATCGACTCCGGCCTGTTCGACCCGGCCGTGCGCAAGATCCTCAAGCTGGTCAAGGGCGACCCGCTGAAGGTCTCGGTGGGCACTGCGGTACTGGCCCTGGTGGTGTCCCTGGACGGTGACGGCGCCACCACCTACATGATCTGCGTGGCCGCCATGCTGCCGCTGTACAGCCGCATCGGCATGAGCCCGCGAATCATGGCCGGCCTGATCATCCTCGCCGGCGGGGTGATGAACATGACCCCCTGGGGCGGCCCGACCGCCCGCGCGGCCAGCGCCCTGCACGTGGACCCGTCGGACATCTTCGTGCCCATGATCCCGGCCATGCTGGCCGGCGTGGTGGCGATCCTGGCGATCGCCTACATGTACGGCAAGCGGGAAAGGGCGCGCCTGGGTGAACTGCACCTGGCGGGCGACGAGACCGACCACAGCGAGATCAGCGTGTCGCAGTACCCCGACGCTCGTCGTCCGAAGCTGATCTGGTTCAACGGCGCCCTGACCTTCGCCCTGATGTGCGCGCTGATCGCCGGGCTGCTGCCGTTGCCGGTGCTGTTCATGGTGGCCTTCAGTATCGCCATGATCGTCAATTATCCCTGCCTGCAGCAGCAGAAGGATCGGGTCGCGGCCCACGCCGGCAGCGTGCTGGCGGTGGTCGGGCTGATCTTCGCGGCGGGCATCTTCACCGGCATCCTGTCCGGCACCGGCATGGTGGATGCCATGTCCAAGAGCCTGCTGGCGGTGATCCCGGAAGCCCTGGGGCCGTACCTGGCGGTGATTACCGCGCTGGTGAGCATGCCGTTCACCTTCTTCATGTCCAACGATGCCTTCTACTACGGCGTGCTGCCGGTGCTGGCCGAAGCCGCCAGCCACTACGGCATCACCGCGGTGGAAATGGCCCGTGCGTCGATCGTCGGCCAACCCGTGCACTTGCTCAGCCCGCTGGTACCCTCGACCTACCTGTTGGTGGCCCTGGCCGGTATCGAGTTCGGCGATCACCAGCGCTTCACCCTCAAGTGGGCAGTGCTGGTCTGCCTGTGCATAATGTTCGCCGCTTTGCTGATGGGGATTTTTCCGCTGTTCAGCACTCTATAAAAGCAATGCTTCTGCGCCCGGGCCGGCCTCACGGCCCGGGCTATAACACTCGCTCAAAGGAATACACATGGAATGGCTGACCAACCCGGAAATCTGGGTTGCCTTCTTTACCCTGACTGCCCTGGAGATCGTCCTGGGCATCGACAACATCATCATGATCTCGATCCTGGTCAGCCGCATGCCCAAGCACATGCAGGCGCGCACGCGGATCTTCGGTCTGGCGCTGGCGATGGTCACGCGCATTCTGTTGCTGCTGTCGATCACCTGGGTCATGCGCCTCACGGCCGACCTGTTCGTGGTCTTCGGCCAGGGCATTTCCGGGCGTGACCTGATCCTGTTCTTCGGTGGCCTGTTCCTGCTGTGGAAAAGCTCCCAGGAGATGTACCACGCCCTGGAAGGCGAGGACGAAACCATTGATGAGCCCAAGGGCAAGGGCGGCAACTTCCTCTACACCATCATCCAGATCGCCATTATCGACATCGTCTTCTCCCTGGATTCGGTGATCACCGCCGTGGGCATGGTTTCCCATGTGCCGGTCATGGTGGCGGCCATCATCGTCGCGGTGCTGGTGATGATGCTGGCGGCCGGGACCATCAGCGAATTCATCGACAAGCACCCGTCGCTGAAAATGCTCGCGCTGTCCTTCCTGCTGGTGGTGGGTACGGTCCTGATCGCCGAAGCCTTCGAAGTGCACGTGCCAAAAGGCTACGTCTACTTCGCCATGGCCTTCTCCCTGGCGGTGGAAGCCATCAACATCAAGATGCGCACCGCCATCGCGAAAAAGAAAAAACAGCAGGACCCGGTGAAACTGCGCAAGGACGTTCCTGGTCAATAATCCGGGAATGCGCTGAATGGAAAAGGGGCTCTCGGGCCCCTTTTCTGCGTCTGCAGGAAGCTGTTTTCATGACAGTTTTGTTTCAATCGCCGGTTTGGCTATGCGATGCTGGCGCCTCGTGCGTTAGCCAACTACAGCTTAAGTACATAACGTAGAACGTCGCGCAACAACGTCCACTCGCCCCGCTTGGGGCACTTCACCCCAGGGGGGGCCTCTATGCTGACCCTGCTCAATCTGCTTTCCGCCGTGGCCCTGCTGATCTGGGGTACGCATATCGTCCGTACCGGCATCCTGCGGGTCTACGGCTCCAACCTGCGCCACGTGATCGGCCAGAACATGGCCAGGCGGCCACTGGCGTTCATTGCCGGGATCCTGGTCACGGCCATGGTCCAGAGCAGCAACGCCACGGCGATGCTGGTGACGTCCTTTGTCGGCCAGGGCCTGATGGCGCTGACCCCGGCGCTGGCCACCATGCTCGGCGCCGACGTCGGTACCGCGCTGATGGCCCGGGTACTGACCTTCGACCTGTCCTGGCTGTCGCCGCTGCTGATCTTCCTCGGGGTGATCTTCTTTCTCTCGCGCAAGCAGACCCGCGCCGGCCAGCTGGGCCGGGTCGGCATCGGCCTGGGGCTGATCATCCTGGCCCTGCAACTGATCGTCGAAGCCGCGGCCCCCATCACCCATGCCCAGGGCGTGAAGGTCCTGTTCGCCTCGCTGACCGGCGATATTCTCCTGGATGCGCTGATGGGTGCGGTGTTCGCCATGGTGTCCTATTCCAGCCTGGCGGCGGTGCTACTCACCGCGACCCTGGCCGGCGCCGGGGTCATCAGCCTGCCGGTGGCCATCGGCCTGGTGATCGGCGCCAACATCGGCAGCGGGGTACTGGCCTTCCTCAGCACCAGCATGCAGAACGCCGCCGGGCGCCAGGTCGCGCTGGGCAGCCTGCTGTACAAGCTCATCGGCCTGCTGCTGATCATCCCGGTGCTCGACCCACTGGCCCACTGGATGGACAGCCTGGACTTCAGCCCCCAGGAAGTGGTGATCGGCTTCCACCTGCTGTACAACACCGCCCGCTGCCTGTTGCTGCTGCCCACTGTCGGCCCCATGGCCCGGCTCTGCGCCTGGCTGCTGCCGGAGCGCCCCCAGGAAAACGGCCGCGCTCGCCCGCGGCACCTGGACCCTACCGCCCTGGCCACGCCGAGCCTGGCCCTGGCCAACGCCGCCCGCGAAACCCTGCGCATCGGTGACCTGATCGACAGCATGCTGGAGGCGATGCGCGACGCGCTGCAGGGCAAGCAGACCGCCATCACCCAGGAGCTGCGCGCCCTCAGCGACGACGTCGAAGCGCTGTACAGCGCCATCAAGCTGTACCTGGCGCAGATGCCCCGGGAAGACCTCAGCGACCAGGACAGCCGGCGCTGGGCCGAAATCATCGAACTGGCGTTCAACCTCAAGCTGGCCAGCGATCTGATCGAACGCATGCTGCGCAAGGTCCAGCAGCAGAAGACCTCCCAGCGCCGCTCCTTCTCCGAGGTTGGCCTGGAAGAGTTGACCGGGCTGCACGCGCAACTGATCGCCAACCTGCGCCTGGGGCTCTCGGTGTTCCTGAGCGCCGACCCCGAAAGCGCGCGCCAGCTGCTGCGGGAAAAACGCCGTTTCCGCGCCCAGGAGCGGCGCCTGGCCCACGCCCACGTCAGCCGCCTGCAACGCAAGATCGTCCAGAGCATCGAGACCAGTTCCCTGCACCTGGAGCTGATCGCCGACATGAAGCGCCTCAACTCCCTGTTCTGCAGCAGTGCCTACGTGGTTCTGGAAACCTCGGACACCGGCGCGCTGGAGGTCGAAGAGATGGCTGACATCACTCATTCACCCTGAACGTCCACAGTCCCACGAAGTCTGTAGAACTTACGCACGCCGTAAGGAAGCTTGTTATGCGTTGTCTGTTATTCGCCTGCCTGTTGCTGGGCAGTGCACAAGGATGGGCTTTGGATCGTTTCCAGGTCGAAGGCTACACCCTGCCCAATGGCCTGCAACTGCTGCTCAAGCCCGGCAGCGAACGCGGCCACGTGGCGATCCGCCTGGTGGTGGGAGTGGGCCTGGACGACTTCGCCTGTGCCGACAAGGAGTTGCCGCACCTGCTGGAACACCTGCTGTTCAGCGGCGTGGATGACAGCGGGGAAGGCGGCCTGGAAGAACGCATGCAGGCCCTGGGCGGCGAATGGAATGCCTACACCAGCAATGCCGACACCACCTTCGTCATCGAGGCCCCGGCGCGCAACCAGCGCAAGGTCCTGGACCTCTTGCTGTCGCTGCTGACCCATACCCGCCTGGACGACAACGCCGTGGCCGCGGCCAAGCAAGTGGTGGAACGCGAAGGCGGGGGTCACTATTCGCACCTGCAACGCTGGCTCGACCGCCAGGACCTGGGACACAAGGCAGGCAACCAGCTGGCGGTGGAACTGGGGCTCAAATGCGCCGAACGCGCCGAGGTCGGGAACCTGACCCTGGCCCAGCTGGAGCAGGTACGCAAGGACTGGTACGCCCCCAACAACATGACCCTGATCGTGGTGGGCGAGCTCGATCGCCTGCTGCCGGCCTACCTGGAGCGCACCTACGGTGCCCTGGAGCCGGTGGAACCCAGCGAACACCCCGACCTGCCGCAGATCCAGGGCACCGCCGCCCCTGAGCGCACCCTGGTCCATGGCTGGGTAGGGCAGAGCGCGCAACTGCACTGGCTGTTTCCCGAGCCCGTGCTGGACCAGCAGCACGACGAGACCTTCGACCTGCTCAAGGACTACCTGGACTGGGCGCTGTATCGCCAACTGCGTCTTGAGCACGAATTGTCCTACGGCCCCTGGAGTGATCGGGAAGTCTTCGGTGGCGTGGGCTTTCTCAGCCTCAATGCCGACCTTGAGCGCGACGACCTGCCCCAAGCCCGGCAAGTGGTAGAGCAGCTCAAGGCACGGCTGCTCAAGGACGGCCTCGACCCGGCCACCTTCGCCCGCCTGAAACAGGCTGCCATCGATCGCCAGGCCTGGGCCGTGCAGGGCAACAGCGCCCTGGCGGACTATTACTGGAGCGCCCTCGGGGACTTCGACAACGGCCGCTTCAGCGACCCGGCCAGGCGCCTGAAAGCAGTGAGCCTGGAACAGGCCAACCTGGCCCTGCGCCAGCTGCTGCAGCAGCCGGGCTACCTGCGCATCGAACAACCGCTGCTCAGTGACGAACAACTGCTCTGGCTGATCGGCGGCCTGCTGTCCCTGGTCCTGCTCGGCAGCTTCGGCGTCTACCTGCTGCGCCGCCGGGCCCGCTGACCCATGGCCAGGGAGCTTGCTCCCGCCGGGCCGCGCAGCAGCCCCAGGGACAGGGCAATGCGATCACCTTGGCCGGATTACCTCACCAGCGCCTGCGCACCTGAGCAAGCTCCCTCGCCACGGACCGCCGCCGACGTTATCCTGTCGCGGTTTTTCCTGCCCTGACTGTGATCCCCCCGATGCCGAACCTGACCCTCCTTATCCAGCGCATTCTCGAACTGATGAAGCGCTATCCGGGGATCATTGCGCTCGGCGGTTTCATCTCCGGGGTCGGAAGCTTCATCCTGGTGGACCGGCAACAGAGCCTGGCCTCGTGGATCGCCGTGATCCTGCTGGTGAGCTGGGTCTGGCTGATGCTGGAGAACAGCCTGACCCAGCTGTTCACCAAGGTCTTCAAGCGCGAGATCCCGCAGCCGCTGCTGCGCTATGCGACGCAGATGATCCACCAGGAAAGCCTGTTCTTCGTCCTGCCGTTCTTTTTCATCACCACCAGCTGGAACAGTGGCCAACTGGTGTTCACCGGCCTGCTCGGCGCCGCGGCGCTGATTTCCATCACTGACCCGCTGTACTACAAATGGCTGGCCCCGCGCCGCTGGCTGTTCCTGGCGCTGCACACCCTGACCCTGTTCGCCGCCTTGCTCACGGCCCTGCCGCTGATCCTGCACCTGACCACCGCCCAGAGCTTCAAGCTGGCCCTTGGCATCGCCATGCTCCTGTCCTTTCCGAGCCTGGCCTCGATCCTGCCGATCCGCAGCCTGCGCAGTGCCCTGACCGTGCTGGCCATTACCCTGGCCATCGGCAGCACCGGCTGGCTGCTGCGCTCCTGGGTGCCGCCGGCCACCCTGTGGCTGACCGAGGATGCCATCAGCACCCAGCTCCAGGATCGCACCCCGGGCGACAGCCTGGAGCAGATCAGCACCGCCCAGGTAAGCAGCACCGGCCTGTACGCCTACACCGCGATCAACGCCCCCCGGGGCCTGGACGAGCGCATTTACCACGTCTGGCAATTCAACGGCAGCGAGGTGGATCGCGTCGCCCTGGACATCCATGGCGGGCGCAAGGAAGGCTACCGTGCCTGGTCCCACAAGCAGAATTTCCCCGCCAACCCGGCGGGCGACTGGCAGGTGCGGGTGATCACCGAGGACGGCCAGGTGATCGGCGTGCTGCGCTTCGAGATCAC